>JBBRKH010000134.1:0-6505 GCA_038217965.1 Sphingomonadales bacterium
GATCATCGTGCCGAAGAACATCGATCCGCTATTCAGGCTGTCCGTGATCCGCGATATTTCCACCATCATCGCCCAGCTGGCCACCTCGGTGGCAACCGTGGCCATCCTGGCGACCAACTAGCGCCATGCTTCCGCTCATTCCAGCAATGGCAGCACTTGGATCGCTGGTGGCTTTTCTGGTTGGGCATTTTGCACAGCCGCTCGGCAAGGCGCTGCGGCTGCTGGATTTTCCGGATATAGTCGGCGGCCGCAAGCTGCACGCCGATATCACGCCGCTGGTGGGCGGTCTGGGCGTCATCGGCGCCGCTCTGCTGGCGATCGCCGCACTGGTCGTGCTTCAGGCGCCGCCGGCATCGGCTGCCACATTGCTGTGGTTTTCGATCACCGTTTTCGGCATGTTTGTGGTGGGCGCCGCAGACGACCGCTTCGGCTTGACGGCGCCGTTCCGGCTGGCCTTTGGCACCGCCCTGCTGCTGCTGGCCATTGCGCAGGTGCCCGATTTCCAGCTGAATTTCCTGCTTTTTGCCGGCCAGGGTCAGCTGGTATTGATGCCTGGGCTGATCGGCGTCGGATTCACATTGCTGTGCCTCGTCGGGCTCCTCAACGCCGTCAACATGGCAGATGGCAAGAATGGGTTGGTGATCGGACAGGCCCTCATCTGGGCCGGCGTTCTGATGGTGCGTCTGCCGGCAGAAATGCTGCCGCTCATGGTTGCGATTGCGGCGGCGCTTGCGGTTCTCTTGTATTATAACATGCGGGGGCGGCTGTTTATGGGAGACGGCGGCAGCTACGGGCTTTCGGCCATGTTCGGGCTGCTGGCGATCTATGCCTGGAACCGTGGTTTTGCGGACATGCATGCCGATGATCTTGCGTTGATTTTTGCGGTGCCGGTCTATGACACCCTGCGGCTGATCGTGCATCGCATTGCAGTGGGCAAGACCCCGTTCACGGCCGGGCGCGACCATCTGCATCACTATCTGTATGCGCGTTGGGGCTGGCCGCGCCCATTGCCGTGGGTGCTGGCGCTGGTTGCCATTCCAAATCTTGGTGCCATTCTGCTGCCGGGCACCGGCGTGATCTGGCTAGGGGTAACTTTTATCGGCTATCTTGCGCTGGTCTGGGCATCGATCCGGCCGGTGGCGACGCTTACCCTGCGCTGAGGCCCGCGATGGACAACCCCCGACGCTCGCGCATTTCAAGCTTGTCAAACTGCCACGCAAACCGCTATCAGCCCGGCTCCGTGCAGGGCGACGCCCATGCATTCTCCCGGAATTGGGGTGTCGCCAAGCGGTAAGGCACCGGTTTTTGGTACCGGCATTCCCAGGTTCGAATCCTGGCACCCCAGCCACCGGAATGGCACTACGGAGCGGCGCATCTATGGCTGTGTTGGTAACGGGCGCAGCTGGCTTCATCGGGCATGCGGTTGCTGCGGCGCTTTTGCAGCGCGGCGAGGCTGTGGTGGGCATCGACGAGATGAATGGCTACTATCCCGTCGTGCTGAAGCAGGCACGGCTCGATCGCTTGCAGCGCTTCCCGAAATTCAGCTTCTATCACCAGGATTTTTCCGATTTCGCAGCCTTGCAGCGCAGGTGTGCAAGCCACGGGATCGAGCGGATCGTGCATCTCGGCGCGCAGCCGGGCGTGCGCCATTCGCTGGAGAACCCGGCTGCCTATGTTCGCTCCAACATGGCCGGCCACGTCAGTGTGCTGGAGCTGGCGCGCGCGGTCGATGCCGTGCACATGGTGTATGCGTCTTCCTCCTCCGGGTATGGTGGCAATGCGCAGCTGCCGTTTGCGGTCGGTGATCCGGTGTCGCAGCCGCTGTCGCTGTATGCCGCGAGCAAGCGCAGCTGCGAACTGATGAGCGAATCCTACGCGCATCTTTTTCAGCTGCCTATGACGGGTCTGCGCTTCTTCACGGTCTACGGGCCCTGGGGGCGGCCGGACATGGCGGTCTGGAAATTCACCGAGGCGCTGTTTCAGGGCATGCCCCTGCCGCTCTATGCCGGCGGCCGGCTGCGCCGGGATTTCACCTTCATCGAAGATATCGTCGTCGGAGTGCTGGCGGCGCTGGACCGTGCGCCGGCCGATGATGGCCGGGAAAAGCCGGGCGGCAGCCGCTCGCCGCACGCGATCTACAACCTTGGCAACCACCGGCCCGAGCTTGTGAGCGATCTCGTGCTGGCGATCGAGGCAGCCGCCGGACTGGTGGCACAGCGCGAGACACTGCCTATGCAGCCCGGTGATGCGGAAGTTACCTATGCGGACATTGCGCTGACCACCCGCGATCTTGGCTGGCTTCCGCAGACAGCGCTTGCACAGGGCATACCGCAGTTCGTGAACTGGTACCGGCAGTGGCTGGCCAACGGCGCTGCTGCTGATTGAAGCTCGCTTCAGAGCTCGCGGACCCGCCTCGGCATGGGTGGCGAGGTTGGTCTGCGGGTGGAAGGCATGGGCCAGATCGGTGTCGCGCAGGCTGGTCATTGTGTGCCTTCCGGCTGCACATGCAGATCGTTGAAGAATTTGGTCATCACCTTCGCCGCCACTTCGGGCCGCATGGCGTTCAGCATGGCGTTGATGCCGCTGGTGCCTTCGGGCAGGCCATGCCCGGCGCCGGCTATCGCCAGCCCTCATCTGGAATGCGCATCGGTTTCTCCCCGGACGCCGGTCTACGAGACAGGCGGGTAGGTCAACGAATTGACCCGACGCCTTCTGCACCGCACTGTCTGGCTGCATGACCCGCGCGCCGACCTTTGCCGACATCGCCGCTGCGCATGCCCGCATCGCGCCGCACGTTCATCGCACTCCGATTCTCACCTGCAGCGTGATCGACGCGATGGTGGGCGGGCGGCTGCTCTTCAAATGCGAGAATTTCCAGAAGGCGGGCGCGTTCAAGGCGCGCGGCGCGTTCAATGCGGTGCTTGCGCTGGATTCGGCGGCTGCCTCGCGGGGCGTGGTGACGCATTCTTCCGGGAACCATGCCGGCGCATTGGCGCTGGCGGCGCGCAACCGCGGCATCCCGGCCTGGGTGGTGATGCCGCACACGGCGCCAGCCGTGAAGAAAGCGGCGGTTGTCGGCTATGGTGCCACCGTTGTTGAATGCGAGCCGACACTTGTGGCGCGGGAGGCAGGCGTTGCGGCACTGCTGGCCGAAACGGGCGCAAGCTCCGTGCCGCCATTCGACCATCCGCTGGTGGCAGCAGGGCAGGGGACGTGCGCGGTGGAGCTGATCGAGGATGCGGGCGTGCCACTTGATGCGATCCTGTGTCCGGTGGGTGGCGGCGGATTGCTGGCAGGCACGGCAACCGCGGCGCGCGAGCTTTCGCCGAAGACGACAATCATCGCGGTCGAACCGCTGGCCTGCGACGATGCGGCGCGCGGCTTTGCCAGCGGCGTGCGGCAAGCGCAGGTGCTGCCTGTGACGACGATTGCAGACGGGCTGACGACAGCGATGAGCGACATGACATTTACGGTCATGCGGGCGCTGGTGGATGATGTGCTGACCGTATCGGAGGCGAGCATCGTGGAAGCCATGCGCCTGATCTGGAGCAGGATGAAGATCATCGTCGAGCCGAGCTGCGCGGTGCCGCTGGCGGCGCTGCTGGAAGGCCGTTTCGATGGACGCGGAAAGACGGTCGGCATCATCCTGACCGGCGGCAATGTCGACCTGGATGTCTTGCCTTGGCGCACGTGACCGCCGACCCCGTCGGACGGGGCCTGAACCGGCAAGAGGCGGCCTGGACGCTGACCGAGGCGGCGAACGAACCCTTCTTCAATCTGGTGCAGCGCTATGTCTTTGCGCCATATTTTGCCGGCACGCTGGCAGCGACGCAGGCGCAGGGTGCTGCCATGTGGGGGTTTGCGCTGGGTGCCGCCGGGTTGGCGATTGCGATTCTCGCGCCGGTGCTGGGCTCGATCGCCGATTCGGGCGCGCGGTTGAAGCCCTGGTTGGCAGGCACGGCGCTGGTTGCCTTCGTTGCATCGGCCAGTCTCTGGTTTGCCCAACCGGGGGTGGCACTGCTGCCGATCGTGATCGCGGTGTTTGCCGGCTCGGTCGCCACCGAATTGATGAACCAATTCGGCAATGCCTTCCTGACCGTTTCGGCGCGGCCCAGGAAAATCGGGCTCCTGTCGGGCCTGTCGTTCGGCATCAGCCAGCTGGTGGGGATGGTGGTGCTGCTGATGGTGCTCGGTGTGTCGCAGGCAGCGCCGGATTTCCTCGCAGATGTGCCAAACGCCATCGACCGGCTCGCCGGACCTCTTGCGGCCGCCTGCATCCTGCTGTTCCTGACGCCGTTCCTGCTGGTCGCGGTCGACCGCGCGCAGAGCAAGGCAGCGTCCGTGCGGCAGGGGTTGCACGACTTGCGGGCAACGCTGCTCGAAGCCTGGCAGGATCGGAACATGCGCCTGTTTCTGATTGCCCGCATGCTCTCGGCCGACGGCATGGCAATAATTTTCTCCTTCGGCGCCGTGCTGGGTGCTGCATCCTTCGGCTGGAAGGCCGATACGCTGGCGCGATTCGGTCTGGTCATCACCATATTCGGCGTTATCGGCGGGTTTGCCGCAAGCTGGATCGACGGCCGGATCGGCTCCAAACGGCTGACGCTGCTGGGCCTCGCCATGATGGCGTTCGGCTCCGCTTCGGTGCTGCTCACGGATGCCGAACGGTTGCTCGGTGTGCCGACCGGCGTGCCGCTGGCGACACCGCTCACCAGCCCGCAGGAATGGGGCTACATGGTGTCCGGCGCGGTGATTGCCGTGGGCGCTGCGTTCTCGATATCCGCCATGCGCACGATGATGACAACGCTTGCGCCCGCAGCGAAGATCGCCGCCTACTTCGGTCTCTACTCGTTCGTCGGCAAGGCCACCGCATTCGTGGGGCCGACACTTGTGGGCATCATTGCGGCTTCGACCGGGTCGGTGCGTCCGGGAATCGGCGTTGCGGTGCTGTTTCTTGTGGCGGCGATTGCCGTGCTTGCTGGCGTCCGCTCCCCAAATGCGCGGGTCGCCTGAGAAGCGTCGCAGGCGCTAGTTACCGCTTCAGGGAGACTGTCCATGGATTTTGCGCTGCCGGCCGATCTGGTCGCCTATCTTGCCGAACTCGATGCCTTCATCGAAGCGGAAATAAAGCCTTTGCAGGCGGCTGACGACAATGAGCGCTTTTTCGATCACCGCCGGGAACATGCCCGCACGGACTGGGACAACCAGGGCTTGCCGCGGCAAGACTGGGAACTGCTTCTGCGCGAGGCGAAACGGCGGGCCGACAAGGCTGGCCATTATCGCTTTTCCATGCCGAAAGATGTTGGCGGCAAGGATGGCTCCAACTTGTGGATGGCGGTGATCCGCGAGCATCTGGCGGCCAAGGGGCTCGGGCTGCACAATGATTTGCAGAACGAGCATTCCATCGTCGGCAACAATCCCTTCATCCTGATGTTCCGCGATTTCGGAACTGCTGCACAGCAGGCGGAGTTCGTGGACGGCATGTTGTGCGGCGAGCGCATCATCACCTTTGGCCTCACCGAACCGGAGCATGGATCGGATGCAACGCACATGGATACGCGCGCCGTGCCGGAAATCCGCAATGGCATTTCCGGCTGGCGCATCGATGGCGAAAAGATGTGGACGACGGGCATGCATGTGGCGACGCACTGCGCGCTCTTCGCCCGCGTTTCGGGCAAGGATGGCGATGCCGCCGGGATTTCCTGCTTTCTGGTGCCTGGCACCACGCCCGGCGTGAAGATCGAGGAGTATCTGTGGACGTTCAACATGCCGACAGATCATCCGCGCGTTAGTTTCACCGATGTGTGGGTGCCGGACGATGCGCTGTTCGGGCCGGCCGGCGGCGGCCTCGCGCTGGCGCAGCACTTCGTGCACGAAAACCGTATCCGGCAGGCAGCATCATCGCTGGGGGCTGCCAGCTATTGTGTTGAAGAATCGGTGAAATATGCCCGGTTGCGCAAGCCGTTTGGCCGCGCACTGGCGGAAAACCAGGCGATCCAGTTTCCGCTCGTCGAGCTGGCAACCCAATGCGAAATGCTGCGGCTGCTGATTCGCAAGACGGCGTGGGAGATGGACCAGATGACCAGGCCGGAGGTGGCAAAGCGCCTGTCTGACAAGGTTTCGATGTGCAATTACTGGGCGAACCGGCTCGTCTGCGAGGCAGCGGACCGGGCGATGCAGGTGCACGGGGGCATCGGCTATTCGCGGCACAAGCCGTTCGAGCACATCTACCGCCATCACCGGCGCTACCGCATCACCGAAGGGTCGGAGGAAATCCAGATGCGAAAAGTGGGCGCCTGGTTGTTCGGCTATCTCGGCCCGAAGCGGGAGCAGTTTCGGCGCGACGACGGCTGATACCCAATCTCACCGATGGCAACCGTCTATTAGGCCCAACTCGATGAGCCTTCCTCATCGAGCTTTGTCAGAACGCCTAGAATACACCGGCGGCAGCCCCGATCATGGCCAGAATTGCAGCGCCGATGCCCAGTATCAGAACCCAGCGCAT
>JBBRKH010000135.1:0-6499 GCA_038217965.1 Sphingomonadales bacterium
GTCGCGAATGCGCCGGCGGCGCGGCTCGATGTCCGCCTCGAGCGATTGCCCCAGCGCCGGCGCCAGGCTGAAATCCTTCAGCAGCGCCAGCAGTTCGCCGGTTTCCTCCGCGGTGCGCAACGGCCGGTCGATCCCGGCAAAATCCACCGTCAGATTCATCATGATGCGGTAGCCGATGTCCACCAGGTCGCCGCCGCCCGCCGCCACATAGGGCGCCAGCGTCTCGTCCAGCGTGCGCGGCAGGATCGCCTTTTCATACCGCAGAAACACATCCTTGCGGAACACGCCGGATTCCACCAGCCGCCGCTGGCGATGCGCGTCGCCGTGCAGGTTCACCAGCACATGCTCCATCATCAGCGCCGCCGCATCATAGAGGGATTGCCGCAGATGCTGCTGCCGCAGCGCATGCACGCAACCCTCATGATCGGCGACCTCATGCACGGTCATGCCGGATCGTCAATCTCGTGCAGGCCGGCCGCCGCCCGCGTCAGCGGCAAGGTCGAATAGCTCGAAACCCGCCACGACGGCAGCGGCCGCCGCTCCGGCATCGGTGTCGTCAAATCGACGGAAACCCCGCCCTTGAACACATGCGATATGCCGCCCGGCACGCCCAGCAGGCTCACGTCGCGCGTCACATCCCCGCGCACCACAAGAATGTCCGCCAGCCGTCCCGGCTCAAGCGTGCCCACCTCGCCCATCAGCCCCAGCGCCCGCGCGCTCTCTCTGGTCGCGCACACCAGCGCCTGCTCGGGCGTCAGCCCCAGTGCCTCGACAAAAACCTGCAGCTCCCGCCAGTGCCATTCGCCATAAGGCGTGATCGAAAAGCCGCTCTCCGTCCCGCACAACAGCGGCACCCCGGCATCATAGGCGCGCCGCAGATGCCCGCTGCTTTCGGCAATCTCGCGGCGAAACAAATCCTGCACAAACGCACTCGCCCCCACCTTTGCCCCATGGTCTGCCAGCACCGCCTGGAAGGTCAGCGTCGGCACGATCGGCACGCGTGCGGCGATCACCGCCTCAAGCGCCTCATCATCCATGTGCGTCGCGTGCAGGATCATGTCGAAGCCGGCCCGCGCCGCATCCCGCGTGCTCGAAGCGTTCCGGCAATGGCCCACCACCGGCACGCCGAGCGCATGCGCGGTGTCCACCACCGCGCGCAGCTCGTCAAACGACCAGACCTGGATTTCCCCGCTGCCGCGCTGGCGCGGGATCAGGCCCGTCACATGCACCTTTATCCAGTCCACCCCGCGCTTGGCCTGTCGGCGCACCTCGCTGATGATCTCGTCCCGCGTGCGCGTCACCCGCAGATAGCCGATCGCCCCTTCATCGGGCACCAGCATCCCCGCCGTCCCCCCCACCGAGGTAAAAAGCGCGTTGCCGCCGCACGCCATCCGCGGCCCCTCCACCAGCCCGCCCTCGATCGCATCGCGCACATCCAGAGACACATCGAAGATCGTGTCGGCATCCAGACACCCCGTCACGCCCGAGCGCAGAAGCTTCCGCACATTGTGGCATGCGACAATCGCCGCCAGCCCCTCGCGCCGGTGGAAAAACAGCTCGTCATTGGAATGCGGCTCGTCAAAGCTGATATGGCAGTGCGCATCGATCAGCCCCGGCATCACCGTGTGGCCGGCCGCGTCGATCTCCCGGCACGGATTGGCCGCCGCCCAGGCAAGCGCCGCGTCCCCCACCGCCACGATCCGCTCGGAAAACACTATGGGGCCAACACCGCTGTTGCCAGACACAGCATCGAAAACCCGCCCGTTCCGGATCAACACAGAACCCGCTGCCTGCTCCACGCCGCGCCCTCCTCAAGCCATCAGTTATATCGAAAGCGATACACTCGCAACGTAGCGCCATATTCCGCAGCAGCAATGGCTAAAAATCTCTGCGAACCGGCTTGGGGAAGGCGAGGCAACCCGTCGTGTGTCTGCCAGCAACCCTCGCACCCGATCCCGTCAGGCATACGCCCCGCGCAAATACAGCAGCGGATCCCGCTCGCTCGCCGACCGGAAGCTTTCGATGCGGCCGATCAGCACCAGATGATCGCCGGCATCCACCTCCTCCACCACCGCGCAGGCAAAATTCGCGCACGCGCCTTCCAGCAGCAGCAGCCCGGATTCCGATTCCACCCACTCGCCCACCGCAAAGCGGTCCACGCCGCGCATCGCGAACTGCTCGGCCACCGCCTTCTGCGAGGAACTCAACACATTAACCCCGAACACGCCGGTGGCGCGGATGGCCGGCAGGCTGGAGGCGTATTTGCCCGGACACACCAGCAGCAACGGCGGATCGAGCGAAACAGAGGTGAAGCTGTTGGCCGTGAACCCCACCGGCGCGCCGGCTTCATCGAAGCTGGTAACGATGGTGACGCCCGTGGCAAAGCAGCCAAAAGCATCGCGAAGCGGGCGGTGATCGGACATCGCTGCCTTCAACGCGTCTGCCGCCGGTATTGCAAGGTCATTTGCCCGTGAACGCTGCCGGCCGCTTCTGCAGAAACGCCATCACCCCTTCCGCAAAGTCCCCCGAGCGCCCCGCCGTCATCTGGTTTCGCCGCTCCACCATCAGCCCCTCGGTCAGGCTCTTGTCCATGCAGTCCCGGATGCCCGAGCGGATGAGCGACAGCGCCTTCGTCGGTCCGGCCGCCAGCTTGCGCGCAATTCTCCCGGTCTCCGCCATCAGCTCCGCATCGTCCACCACCTTGTAGATCATGCCCCACTCGGCCGCCGTCTCCGCTGGAATCCGCTCGCCCAGCATCATCATCGCCTGCGCCCGCGCCTTCCCCGCCAGCCGCGGCAGCAGCCAGGTGGAGCCAACATCCGGCACCAGCCCGATGTTCACGAACGCCTGCAGAAAATAGGCGGACCGCCCCGCCACCACGATATCGCCACTCAGCGCATAAGAACAACCGGCCCCCGCGGCCGGCCCGTTCACCGCGGTCACAAACGGAACGGGTAGCGCAAACAGCCGCTCCAGCAACACATTGAAATGCGTCTCCAGCACCTTCCCCGCGTCAATCGGCCCTTTCGAGATCGCGCCGCCCGCACCCCCCGAAGCCGACAGATCCGCCCCCGAAGAAAACCCCCGCCCCGCCCCCGTCAACACCAGGCAACGCGCCGAAGACGCGCCATCGCGAATGCCGTCCACCGCCTCGATCATCTCGCCGATCACCTCGGTGTTCAACGAATTCAACCGCTCCGGCCGGTTGATGGTAAGCGTCGCAACGCCGTCCGCCTCGGTAAAGAGGATATGCTCATAAGCCATGCCGTCCGTCTCCCAACCGGCTCTGCAAGAATGCCCGGGAGCATCTTCAGAAATGACTGTTTACAGTCGTTCGGTTCGACAAAAGCGGCCAGAACCAGGCAGACCGTTTTCACCGAAAGTGAAACCGGTCTAGCGCGCCCGCCCGCTGATGCAACGCTCCCACTTTCCGGGGCTTTGCAGAGGTCGGGCAGACCCCGGAAGGCCTCGCAAAGCGTACCCCGACCTCCCGGCGATGCTGCCGATACCCCCAGGGTGAGGACCCATCAGGGCGTCACGCCCCCTCCCGCCGGAGACATATCCGCACAGCCTGCCCGCCGCCTCAACCGCGCGCAGAAACCTGCAGAAAGGCCGGCACGCCCTCGTCGCCAAAGCCGGGACCGAGCGGCAGGTCGCGGTCTTCGCGCTCATCCCGACGCCCATCCCGGCGCTCATCCCGACGCCCATCCTGACGCTGATCCTGAAACTCGGGGCGGCGCTCTGGCCTGCGGTCGTCGCGGCGGGGTTGCCGATCGGCGCGCGGTTCCGGTCTTTCGGCGCGGGCCGGGCGTTCGGCAGGCGCCGCCTCGCGGCGGGGTTCAGCAGGCGCCGCCTCGCGGCGGGGTTCGCGGTGCGGCGGCCTGGCCTCTGCAACCTTCGGCTGGCGCGACGCGCGGGGGCGCGTGCGGTCGCGCTTGGGCTCGTCGGAGGAGCCGATATCGGCAGCATCGGTGGCCGGCTCGGGTGCGCGGGCGGCCGGTCTGGCGGCGGCCGGTTGGCGCAAATCGCGGCGCGGAATCGTCTGCCCCGTAAGCTTCTCGATCTGCGCAATCGCTTCCTCGTCGTCCGGCGTCACCAGCGTGATCGCCGTGCCCTTCATCCCGGCCCGGCCGGTGCGGCCGATGCGGTGCACATAATCGTCCGGGTGCCAGGGCGAATCATAATTGATCACATGGCTCACGCCCTTGATGTCCAGCCCGCGTGCCGCAACATCGGAGGCGACCAATATGTCGATTTCGTCGTTCTTGAACTTGTCCAGCTCGCGGATGCGGTCGGCCTGTTCCATATCGCCATGAATCTGGCCCACCTTCAGCCGCGCCTTCTTCAGGCTGGAGGCGAGATCGCGCACCGTCGTCTTGCGATTGCAGAAAATGATGGCGTTCTTCACGCCCTCCTCGCGCAGCAGTTCGCGCAAGGTCTCGCGCTTGTCCCGCGCAGACGTCGCCACAAGGCTCTGCGCAATATCCTTGTTGGTGGTCGCCGGCCGGCTCACTTCCACTATCTTCGGATTGGTCATGAAGGTGTCGGCCAGCCGCTTGATGGGCGGCGGCATGGTCGCCGAAAACAAAAGCGTCTGCCGCTCCGGCTTCAGATAGGAGCAGATTTTCTCCACATCGGGAATAAATCCCATGTCCAGCATCCGGTCGGCCTCGTCGATCACCAGAATGTCGACGCCCGAAAGCAATATCTTGCCGCGCCCATGCTGGTCCATCAGCCGGCCCGGCGTCGCGATCAGCACATCCACGCCCTTCTCAAGCGCCCGGTCCTGATCACCAAACGCCACGCCACCGATCAGCAAAGCCATGGAAAGCTTGTGATATTTGCCATACTTCACAAAATTCTCGGCAACCTGCGCCGCCAGCTCCCGCGTCGGCTCCAAAATCAGCGAGCGCGGCATTCGCGCCCGCGAACGCCCTTCCGAAAGAATGTCGATCATCGGCAGCACAAAGCTCGCCGTCTTGCCGGTGCCCGTCTGCGCCACGCCGATCAGGTCGCGCCCCATCAGCACGGCAGGAATGGCGGCCGCCTGGATGGCGGTAGGATCGGTATATCCACTGTCGTCAACGGCTTTCAGCAAGGCGTCCGACAGATGCAGGTCAGAAAAAATCAAATGTGATCCTAAAGAAAGGCGCGACCCTGTGCAGGCAGGCGGAGCATGAACTCTCGCGAAGGCCTCCATAGTGCAGAAACGGGCATATTGAAAGGGCAGCTGCAGCGGGTGGTGCGTGTTCGGCGCCACATGCGCGAGAAGAGCAAGGAAGGCCTCCGGCAGGAAGGGGTCCGAGACTCACTCACCCCGATTTTTTGGTCTGGGCCGCTTCTGCGGCAAAGTGGATTTCAGACAGGATTGAATGCCTGCGACGCACTCACACCGCAGGCATTCAATCCAATCCCCAAAGCCCGGCGCCAACCAGTGACACCCAACCCCCCAAATGGGGGTCCGGGGCCTCAGGCCCCAGCCACCGGAGGCTCCTTCGCTGCTATCCCGTCCCTAGAATTTGAACCCCGCAACCACGCCGAAGCGGCGCGGCTCCAGCGTGAAGATGTTGGTGAACAGGCCGGAGGACTGATCGGTCACATAGAGCCCGGTGGTGGCGTTGTTGTCGGTGATGTTCTGGATGAAGGCGCGCAGGAACCAGCGGTCATCGACGCCGTTGATCTGGACCTGGGCGTTCATGACATAGTAGGATTTTACCCGGTTGATGTTGCCGTTGAAGATGTTGCCGTAGCTTTCGCCGGTGAACGCCAGATCCCAGCGCGGCACGATGGTGATGCCGCTGGCCAGTTCCTGGGTCCATTGCACGCCGGTTGATACCTTGAAGTTGGGCGCTTGTGGCAGCTTGTTGCCCTTGAGGTTGGTTTCCACGCCGGCGGCCAGCACATCGATGCCTGCGGTTGTGGGGAAGGCGGGGTTCTGCAGCGCCGAGCAGATGCTGAAGGCGCCGAGCGCGCCGTTCAGGCCGCTGTCGCTGGGGAAGGCGGTTGGCCCGCGCAGGGCGCCGCCCAGTCCAACGGCGTTGACCAGGCCGACGTGATCACGGGCGGCGGTGCTGCCGGCGACTTTGGGCACGACTGTGCAGTTGGAGCCGTTGGTGATGTCTTTCACGATGACGACATCGCTGCGGCCGCCCGATGGGTCGCGCGGGTTGGAGAGAAACTTGTCTTCCGAGACTTCGGTGTGCAGCCATGAGAAGCCGAGGTTGATGGCGAGCGCCGGGATCGGCCGGGCGATGCCTTCGATTTCCACGCCATAGATGTTGGCGTTGACATTGTCGTTGACCGAGGTGCGCGCGACGATGCGGCTGAGCTGCAGTCCCTGATATTTGTAGTAGAAGCCAGTCAGATTGAGCTGCAGCGTGCCATCCAGGAAGCGGTTTTTCGAGCCGACTTCGAAGGCATCGATGAACTCCGGAGCAAACGCCTCATCCACTTCGAAAATCGGCTGCAAAGGTGGATTGATGCCGCCGGACTTGTAGCC
>JBBRKH010000136.1:0-6457 GCA_038217965.1 Sphingomonadales bacterium
CGGTCTCGAGGGTGTTGGCGCCGGCGGTGGCATTTGCCGCAGCCCGGTCAAGCCAGCCAGCGGTCAGCCAGGTGGCAACACCACCCAGCAGCAGGGCGGCGATCAGGGCCATGAGTCCGCGCGGCATGGCCGATCAGTTCAACGGCAGCAGCGCGGCGCGGTGCATCACCACGAGCACGCCGGCAATGGCGATGGCAAGCCCCAACGGCAATGGCGCCTTCAGCCCGGCAGTGTCCTGGCTGCCATGAACCGCAGGCCGCCGCTCCAGCAGCAGCATCAGCAGTGCAATGGCGACCGACGCAAGGGTCATCACCACGATCAGCAGCGAAAACAGTGCAGTGCCCGCCCACAGGCAGATAGCCGCGAACAGTTTCACATCGCCACCGCCCACCAGCCGTGCCGCAAAGGCCGCCGCGCCCAGTGCAAACATGGTGAATGCCACCCCGATCGTCGTCAGCGCCTCACCGGCCGGCAGCGTCACCAGCAGGCCAACCGACGACAGCGCCACGACGATCGGCACACTGTTGGGAATGATCCGATATGCCATGTCCGTGGCGGCACCGATAATCAGCGCGGCAACGCCGACCGCCGATGCAATCGCCAGCCAGAATGTGGGTGTGAACGACAGCATCGATTGGCCTTTCAGGGATAGTCACTCGCCCGCAGACGCCAGCACGCTCCGAAAAAAGCGGCCGCGACGGCCGCAACCACTGCTTCGTCAGCGCTCGTTGGCAACCTTGGATGCGCTCGCCAGTTCCTTGTCGACGCTGCCGAAAACACTGGACAGATTGCGCTTGATGGACGGCAGGGTGGCGACAATCGCCAGGGCCACAAAGGCCGCGATAAGGCCGTATTCGATTGCTGTTGCACCATTGCGGTCAGCAGACAGGCGCTTCATCAGGGTCAACATCGCAACACTCTCCTCGAAGGCGTACCTTAACGCCCAGAAGAGAAACGGCTGCCGCCCGGCAGACTTTAGGGTTTGCTTAACGCACGGACAATTGCCGAGAAATCCAGCCCGCCATGCCCGGCCGCAGCGAAGGCCTCGTACAGCTCGGTCGCGCGCGCTCCCATCGGCGTGTCGGCATCCACGTCGGCCGCCGCGGCCTGTGAAAGCCGCAGGTCTTTCAGCATCAGTGCGGCGGCAAACCCGCCCACGAAGTCCCGGTCTGCCGGCGTTTCCGGCCCCACGCCCGGCAGCGGGCAATAGCTCGTCAAAGACCAGCATTGGCCCGAGGAGACGCTGGCGATCTCGAAAAAGCGCTGCGGATCCAGCCCCAGCTTCTGCGCCAGCAGCAGGGCTTCCGCGGTCGCCACCATCGAGGCGCCGAGCAGCATGTTGTTGGCGACTTTAGCCGCCTGCCCTGCACCACTGCCACCGGCGTGGATCACCGCCTTCCCCATTGCCGCAAGAATCGGCTGCGCGCGCTGGAAAGCTGTATCGCTGCCGCCCACCATGAACGTGAGGGTGCCGGCATTGGCGGCGGCAATCCCGCCCGATACCGGCGCATCGACGGCCGCAAACCCGCGCTCTGCTGCATCGGCCGCCACCTGCCTTGCCGTGCCGATATCGATGGTGGAGCAATCGATCAGCAGCCCGCCCGCCGGGGCATTGCCGAACAGCGATTCGCGATAGACCGAGGCCACATGGGTGCCAGCCGGCAGCATGGTGACCACCGCGTCGGCGCCTGCTGCCGCATCACCGGCGCTGCTCGCGCCCACACACCCCGCCGTGACCGCCTGCGCAAGCGCAACGGCCGAAAGGTCGAAGGCGCGAACGGCATAGCCGCTGGCGGCCAGCCTGGCGGCCATGCCGCTGCCCATGTTGCCGAGCCCGATGAAGCCGATTGTTGCGCTCATCGGCCGGTCCAGTTGCCGGGGCGCTTCTCCACAAAGGCCGCCATGCCTTCCTTCTGATCCGCCGTGCCGAACAGCGAATGAAACAGCCGCCGCTCGAACAGCACGCCCTGGGCGAGCGTGGTCTCGAACGCCACATTCACCTGTTCCTTCACAGCGAGCGCAGCGAGCGGTGGCATGGCAGCGATTGCCACCGCCGTCTTCATTGCCTCCGCCAGCAGATCGGCCGCCGGCACCACGCGCGCCACCAGCCCGGCGCGCTCAGCTTCGTCCGCCGCCATCATCCGCCCGGTCAGGCACATGTCCATCGTCTTGGCCTTGCCGATGGCGCGCGCCATCCGCTGCGAGCCGCCCATGCCGGGGGTGACACCCAGCTTGATCTCCGGCTGACCGAACTTCGCCGTGTCGGCGGCGATGATGAGGTCGCACATCATGGCAAGCTCGCAACCGCCGCCCAGCGCAAAGCCGGATACCGCGGCAATCACCGGCTTCCTGGTGCGCGTCACGCTTTCATAGCCGGCGAAAAAATTGCCGCCAAACATATCCGCCACCGACTGCGGCGCCATCTCCTTGATGTCGGCGCCGGCCGCAAAGGCCTTCTCGCTTCCCGTTAAAACGGCGCAGCGCTGGGTGTGGTCCGCGTCGTAGGCCGCAAAGGCCGATACGAGCTCGGTCAGCACCCGATTGTTCAGCGCATTCAGCGCCTGCGGACGGTTCAGCCGCACCAGCGTCACCGCGCCGTGGGTTTCGATCAGCAAAGTCTCGTAAGTCATGCGGTTACCCCATGGTCGGTATGACGAAAGCGTTGCCAGCCTCGGGCGAACCATCCGGCCAGCGCTGCGTCACCGTCTTGGTCTTCGTCCAGAAGCGCACGCCTTCCATGCCATGCTGGTTGTGATCGCCGAAGGCACTGCGCTTCCAGCCCGAGAAGCTGTGATAGGCAACCGGCACCGGGATCGGGACGTTGATGCCCACCATGCCAACATTCACCCGCGCCGCAAATTCGCGCGCCGCGTGGCCGTTGCGGGTGAAGATGGCTACACCATTGCCATATTGATGCTCGCTCGGCAGCCGCAGCGCGTCCTCGAAAGTCTCTGCGCGCACGATCTGCAGCACGGGCCCGAAAATCTCTTCCTTGTAGCTCTGCATGTGCGGCTTCACATGATCGAACAGGGTCGGGCCGACAAAATAGCCGTCTTCATGGCCCTGCAATTTGAAGCCGCGCCCGTCGACCACCAGCTCGGCTCCTTCGTCAACCCCGGTCTGGATCCACCCCTCCACGCGTGCCTTGTGCGCCGCATTCACCACCGGGCCATAGTCGGCGTCCGGATCTGTCGACACTCCGATGCGCAGTTTCGCCATCGCCGGCAGCATCTTCTCGCGCAGCGCCACCGCGGTCTTTTCCCCCACCGGCACCACCACCGGCAAGGCCATGCAGCGTTCGCCCGCCGAGCCGAAAGCCGCACCCGAGAGATCGTTCACCACCTGGTCCAGATCGGCATCCGGCATCACGATCCCGTGATTCTTGGCGCCGCCCATCGCCTGCACACGCTTGCCGTTCGCGGTGCCGGTGCTGTAGACATGGTGCGCGATATCCGACGAGCCGACGAAGCTGACCGCCGAAATTGCCGGATGCGCGAGGATGGCGTCCACCATCTCCTTGTCGCCATGCACCACCTGCAAGATGCCGTCTGGCGCGCCGGCCTCGCGCATCAGCTCGGCCAGCCGCACCGGCACGCTCGGATCGCGCTCGGAAGGCTTCAGAACAAACGCGTTGCCACAGGCAATCGCGACCCCGAACATCCACATCGGAATCATCGCCGGAAAATTGAACGGCGTGATCCCCGCCCCGACGCCCAGCGGCACCCGCATCGAATAGATGTCGATCCCCGGCCCGGCCCCCACCGTATATTCGCCCTTCAGCAGATGCGGCACGCCGCAGGCGAATTCGATCACATCCAGGCCACGGACAATGTCGCCGCGGGAATCCGCAATCACCTTGCCATGCTCCGAGCTCAGCAGCCATGAAAGCTCGTCCAGATGCGCTTCCACGAGTGCCTTAAACTGGAACATCACGCGCGCACGACGCTGTGGGTTGGTCGCGGCCCAGCCGGGTTGGGCAGCCTGTGCGGCGGCCACTGCGCGGTCCAGCACCGCTGCATCTCCCAGCGGAACCCGCGCCTGGACCACGCCGCGGTTGGGATCGAAAATCTCGGCAAAGCGCCCCGCAGCCGGGCCCGCACCACCGCCGATCACATGGTCAATCTCACGCATCCATCGCTCCTGCATCGCTCGCCCGGCTCATCCGCCAAAGCCGGCGCCGATGCAACCGCGACCGTGCCGGCCCCATCGAAAAGCGGGGGCAGCGGCATGCCCCGCCTTCACCCGCCGGCCGAACTGTGAAAAGGCATCGAACATGCCTGTCGCCACCGACCATTTCGATGCCATCATCCTGGGCGCCGGCGGCGCCGGGCTGTTGTGCGCAGCAATCGCAGGCCAGCGCGGCCGCCGGATACTCGTCATCGACCATGCGGCGGAAGCGGGGAAGAAGATCCTCATCTCCGGCGGTGGCCGCTGCAATTTCACCAACATTCACGCAAGCCCGGATCGCTTTCTCTCCGCCAATCCGCACTTTGCCAAATCGGCGCTGGGCCGCTACCGGCCGGAGCATTTCATCGCCCTCGTCGACAGCCACGGCATCGCCTGGCACGAAAAAACGCTCGGTCAGCTGTTCTGCGATGGCTCGGCCAGGCAGATCGTCGCCATGCTGCTTGCCGAATGCGCCAGAGGCGGCGTGCAGATCCGTCTCGGCAACGCAACCGGCGAAGTGTCCCACGCCAACGGACATTTCCATCTGGCTCCGGGAGGCCAGCCCGTCCGCGCACCGGCGCTGGTGATCGCCACCGGCGGGCCATCCATCCCGAAGATGGGCGCAACCGATTACGCCTACCGCCTGGCGCGCCAGTTCGGCCTTGCCGTCGTCGAACCGCGGCCGGCCTTGGTCCCGCTGACGCTGGGCGGCGACGAAACGCTGTTCCGCTCGCTGTCCGGCGTCGCCGCGCCGGTCATCGCACGCTGCGGCAAGGCCAGCTTTCGCGAAGCAGCGCTGTTTACCCACAAGGGCCTTTCCGGACCCGCCATCCTGCAAATCTCTTCCTTCTGGCAGCACGGCGAGCAGATCGGCATCGATTTCCTGCCCGACGCCGACAAGGGCTGGCTGCTGGCATCCAAGCGCGCGCGGCCGCGCGCCCAACTCCATGCCGCGCTGGGCAGCCATCTGCCGGACCGGCTGGCCGAAACACTGGCCGGTCGCCTGGCGCTGCCGGGCGAGCTCGCCAATCTCGCCGATCGCCAGCTCGCTGTCGCCGAACGCCAGCTCGCCGACTGGCGCTTCACGCCCAACGGCTCCGAAGGCTATGCGAAGGCGGAAGTCACGATCGGCGGCATCGCAACCGCAGGTCTGTCATCGCAAACAATGGCAGCGCGCAAAATCCCCGGCCTTTACGCAATCGGCGAAGCCGTTGATGTCACCGGCTGGCTCGGCGGCTACAATTTTCAATGGGCGTGGGCCAGCGGGTGGGCGGCGGCCCAGGCACTCTGATACAAAACAGCTGTTGTGACACAAAAAAAGCGGCCCGTTCCGGGGCCGCTCTTTTGTGTGGTGGTGGAGCCTAACGGGATCGAACCGTTGACCTCTACAATGCCATCGTAGCGCTCTCCCAGCTGAGCTAAGGCCCCAAAATCCACTGGCTCCCGCCTGAAAAACGGGAGCGCGGCGCATAATCCAATGCGCCGCAGACCGTCAACCCTTATCGTTCCTCCTCGCGGTCGGTGACGACCACTTCGGACAGATCGTCGCCGTCGCCGATATGCACGTCGGTGTCTTCAGCCGGCTCGTCGCTGTCGGCATCGATATCCAGATCATCGTCGCTTTCAAGCGCCGGATCGGCAACCTTTGCTTCGCCTTCGGCCTTGGCAACCTCGAACGGCAGCGTCTGCTTCGATTTCAGAATCGGCTCCGGCATCCAGCTGTGCCCGCAGGAAATACAGGTGACCGGATCGGCCTTCTGCAGATCGTAGAAGCGCTCGCTGCACTTCGGGCATTGGCGCTTGGTGCCCCATTCGGCCTTGATCAACGCACATACTCCATCGATGAATTGCTTGCCGCTCAGCGTTGGCGAAATGTCGCCAAAGCCCGCGCTGCCGGAATGCCCGGGGGCATCCGACAAAGAGCGCGCGCCTTGCCATAGCCCGGCCACGCTGTCAAAGCCCGCATCCCATGACGCTGCCTGCCGCCGCCCATCCGCTCACCCTGATCGCTGCTGCGCCGCTCTCCGGCACCATCGCCGTGCCCGGTGACAAATCCATTTCCCATCGCGCGCTGATCCTCGCCAGTCTGGCAGTCGGCGAAAGCCGCATTTCCGGTCTGCTGGAAGGCGATGATGTGCTGGCAACGGCAGCCGCCCTGCGTTCGATGGGCGCCGATATCGCCCGCGACGAGCAAGGCACATGGCGTATCCACGGGGTCGGCGTGGGCAGCCTGCTGCAGCCGCAAAGCGCACTCGATATGGGCAACAGCGGCACTTCCACCCGTCTCTTG
>JBBRKH010000137.1:0-6449 GCA_038217965.1 Sphingomonadales bacterium
GTGATCAGGTAGCCTGAAATCACGAAAAAAATATCGACGCCCACATATCCGCCCGGCATTCCCAGGCCGAAATGGTAGAGGACCACGGCGATGATCGCGACGGCACGCAGGCCGTCGATGTCGGCCCGGTATTCCAGTGCCAAAGGGTGGTCCCGTGATGTGGCACGCGGTGGACCCAGCAGTGGAGAGACGTTCGTCGTTGGCATGGGGTCAGTCATGGCTGCCGCGCGAGGCATCTCCGCCGAAATCTTCGCCAGCTGGATCAGAGCCGGAGAAATGCACGCAGGATCTCGATCCCGGCCGGGCCGCTTTTTTCCGGATGAAACTGGCAACCCACCACGCGGCCCGACTGCACGGCGGCCGTGATCCGGTGGCCGCCGTAATCGCAGTCGGCAAGTCGGTGTGCAGGGGACTCCGGTGCCATGTGATAGGAATGCACAAGGTAAACCGCCGTGCCGATCGGTACCGCGTCAAACAACGTGCCTTTCCAGCCGCCCGGTTGCGCTGGCAGCAGGTCCGCCCAACCGGTGTGCGGAATCTTCAGACGCTGTCCGTCGACATCCTGCGCAGGCACGGGCACAACGCGGCCAGGGATGAGGCCGAGCCCGGCATGCTCGCCGAACTCTTCGCTGTAACTGGCCAGCATTTGCATGCCCAGGCAGATGCCTAGCAGGGGGCGTCCTGATTGGGCATAGCGGCGGATGGGCTCGATCAGTCCGCGCTCGCGCAATCCCTGCATACCGTCCTCGAAGGCGCCGACGCCCGGCAAAAGCAGCCGTTCGGCTTGTTCGATAGCCTGCGCCGAGGCGGTCTGGCTTGCCAGACCGCCGGCGTGCTCGATTGCGCGAGTCACGCTGAGCAAGTTTCCGCTGCCGCAATCGACGATCGTCACGTTTGTGCTCATACCATTCTCACTTGCAGGCCGGCAGCGCGCGCGGCTGACCGGATCTCGTCGAGGGTCCCGCGTCCGTAATGCAGGATATCGGCCATGGCAACCGCATCCGCGCCACCGGTGAGGGCGGCGGCGCCGACATCCGCGGCGCGGCCCATTCCGCCGCTGGCAATCACGGGCACGGGCACGGCCCGCGTCACGGCTGACAGCAGGTTGGTATCGAAGCCTTCGCGCGTACCCTCCTGATCGACCGAGGTGACGAGGATCTCGCCCGCGCCAAGCTCCACGCCACGTTGCGCCCATTCGACGACGTCCAGGCCAGT
This sequence comes from Sphingomonadales bacterium, assembly GCA_038217965.1. Classification (GTDB taxonomy): domain Bacteria; phylum Pseudomonadota; class Alphaproteobacteria; order Sphingomonadales; family Sphingomonadaceae; genus Sandaracinobacteroides. The sequence goes on from JBBRKH010000137.1 coordinate 1,216, forward strand.
GCGTTCGCGACCGTTGTCCGTGTAGGCCTCCCAACGCCCTTCACCGACGCGTTTGGCCTCGATGGACAACACCATGCACTGAGAGCCGAACTTGCGCGCGACTTCGCGGATCAACTCCGGCCGCTTGGTGGCGGCGGTATTGATGCCAATCTTGTCGGCGCCGGCGCGCAGCATGGCCTTCACGTCGTCCACCGAGCGAATGCCACCGGTGACGGTCAGCGGCACGAAAACGTCCTGTGCCGCGCGTGACACGATATCGTGCAAGCTGTTGCGGCCGAACAGGCTGGCGACGACGTCCACGTACAGCAGCTCGTCGGCCCCCTGCTCGTAGTAGCGGCGCGCGAACGCCTGCGGATCGCCGATCACCCGCAAGCCTTCGAGATGCACGCCTTTGATGAGCCTCGGCCCCTTGATGTCGAGGCGTGGAATCAGGCGGATCTTCTTCATGCGGTTAGCCGTGCTGATCTCCGGATTCGGTCCAGATCGGGTGCTTGAGCTCCCAGCCGTCAGAGGTTTTCCGCCACAGGTGGTCGGAGCGCCAGCTGTCGACGATGGCCTGGAATTCTTCGTCGGTAATACCGCAATAGTCCAGGAACTCCTGGTAGTAGCGTCGCGGGAACTCTCCGTCATAGCGCTTGACGAGGGCAATGCCTTCTTCGCGCGTGATCTTGTCGTCACGGATTTCATGCGCGGCGTCCGAGGTCGTGCGCCCAATGCCGAACTTGATGAAGCCCAGGTAGTAATGGAAACCGTCGATGCGGTCGTCAAGGCTGGCGTACTTGGAGTAGGTGCCTTCGGATCGCTCGGTGTTGGGTTGGAAGCCGGCATGTTCACGGCAGTAGTAGAAGTTCTCCTGGGGATCCCAGAACTTGTAGTAACCGAGGAAGTGGATCTCGGTCTTGTTCTCCATGATGGCGTCGTATCTGGGCGCCATGAACGGCTTGAGGTCAGCTTCGCTGACGCCGTGTTCGATCCAGAACTCGGGCGCGAGGCCCGAAAAATAATGCTTGTCGTGATCCTGGATTTCGCGCGTGGGCCGGAAGGCGTTCTTCATGTCGCCGCCGTATTCAACCTCTCCGTTCTCGCCGTACATGATCAGCGACACGTTGTGGCAGATCGCCATTTGCAGGGGGTAGTTCGTCTGGCCATAGATAAATGGCTGGAACGGATCGCCGATGTGCTGCGTCGCCAGCCGGGTCAGCTTGCGCGTGACCTGGCCGTTGGGCGTGCCGAGCACATTGTTGAAGCCCGAGTGGATGAAAGCATCGAGGTTGCGACGGCCGATCTCGGTGGCCTTGAGCGGCGCCCAGGTCACGGTCAGCGGATTCATGCCGTATTTGTACTTCAGCTGGTGGGCGACGAAGCTGCCATCCTTCCCGCCGCTGCAAGGCACGATGACATCGTATTCCCCGTTCCCCTTGCGAAAGCGATTGCACAGCTCGACCAGCTCGCGCTCGCGCTCGGCCCAGTCGATCTTGTGGCGCTTGAAGTGCGCGAAGTTGCAGGCGGAGCAGATGCCGTGCTCGTCGAACACGATGCGCGGTCGCTGATTCGACACCGTGCAGAGCTTGCAGTAGCGCACTTCGGTCGGCAATTTGTACTGGTTAACAACGTCTCGCTTTTTCATGGAATCATCCAGAATGTGCCGCTGCATCGGGACACGATTGAAGGGGCTGCAATCGCTGGGCGAGCGACGCAAAATACTCGACGTCGGCTGGCGTGTCGATATCCAGTGACCGGTCAAGTGGCATGGGGTAGCCGATTGTCTGCGGGGAAAGAAAGCTGCGCTCGCGCAGGAACCAGTCCACTCGGGCGGCGAAGACGGCGCCATTGAGGCACCACGCTTGCGGCAGATCCTGCCGGCGCAATGACTGTCCGGTCTCGGGTCGGGCATACGGCTGGAGCCGGCCGGCGGTTTCAGTACGGAACACGAGATACGGATGATCGTGGGCGGGCCTCACGCTGACGCAGGCCGGTGCGTTGCGGCTGTCGAGCGCCTCCAGCGCGCCGTCGATGTCCTCGGCCAGCCGCAATGGCGACGTGGGCTGCAGAAGGACCACGATATCAAAACCGGAAACGCGTTTGAGCGCATCGACGACCACATCGATGGAGGACGCGTTGTCGCTCGCCAGTTCCGGCGCGCGTTGGAACGGCACTTCGCATCCGCCCGCGCGCGCGGAATCCATGATCGCCGCATCGTCAGAGGACAGGACCAATCGGTCGAGATAGCGCGACTGGCGCGCTGAGTCGATCGTCCATTGCAGCAGCGGCTTGCCGCCGACCGGCAGGATGTTCTTGCCAGGCACGCCTTTGGACCCGCCGCGGGCGGTGATGAGCCCGAGAACGGACTGACCGGCAATCACCGGAAAACCTCGTTGAAGTCGAGGTTGGCCCGCTCGTAGTCCGGCAGGCGGCCGATGTCGAGCCAGTATCCGGCCACGCGGTAGCTGCATGCTTTGCGGCCCTGGCTGACCAGCAGATCGAACAGGCTCGGCATGTCGAACAACTGGTTGTGCGGCACCAGCGCGATGGCGGAAGGGGACAACACGTACATGCCCGCGCTCACCGAGAAGCGCTGGACCGGTTTTTCCTTGATCGCCTGGATCACGCCATCCTGTTCGTACACCACGCCGAAGGGCACCTGCATCTCGTAGTCCCGCACGCCCATGGTGGCATCGGCGCCGAGCGCGATGTGTTGGTCGACCATGTGCGCAAAATTCTCATTGGTCAGCAGATCGGCGTTCGTCACCATCACCGGCGTGGTCGGCCGCTCCTGAAGCAGGCTCAGTGCGCCGGCCGTGCCAAGGCGCTGCTTTTCGCGAAGGTACTGTACTTCGATACCCAGCCGGGAGCCGTCGCCAAAGTGGTGTTCTATCTGTTCGGCCTTGTAGTTGACGGCTATGTAGAAGCGCCGGAACCCCTGGTCGTAGAAGCGTTGAACGATGGTTTCGAGCAGGGGTCGGGAGCCGACCGGCAGCATGGGCTTGGGTGTGTCCCGGGTCAATTCGCTCAGCCTCGATCCCAGGCCGCCGGCCATAATGACTACCCATTCGTCGCGCAAGGGCACGGCGAGGAAATCGTCGAGGGTATCGAGGCCTGCCACCACGCCATCCGCATCGGTGATTGGTAGCTGGTGCAAGCCCGTGCGGCGCATGGTCGCGAGCCGCATTTGGCGGGTGTCGGTCTGACGCGCGGTGGTTGGCCGGCGATGCATGGCCTGTTCGACGGGTGCAGCGAGATCCAGCCCGCGCAGCAAGGCGCGGCGGGCATCGCCATCACTGAGTGTGCCAAGCAGGCGGCCTTCGCCGTCCACCACGATGACCATCTGTGAGCCGAGCCGATTGATGACCTCGAGGGCATCGCGAAGCGGTACGTCAGGCCCGACCAGGGCGCTTATCCAGTTTTTCATCGTTTCGTTACAAGTGGCCGGGCGGGCACGCCCACCAGCACGGCATCGTCCGGGTGATCCTGCACGACGGCTGCCCCGGCGCCGATCATGCACCGGGAGCCAATCTGCACGCCCTGGCGGATGACCGCGCCAGCGCCGACATGGCAGAACTCACCCAACCGAACCTGCCCGCAGACTGTCGCGCCTGGCGCCACGTGCGACCATGCGCCAATAACCGTGTCGTGCTCGATCACCGAGCGGGTATTGAGAATCACCCCGTCGCCGATGCATGCCCCTGCCTGTATGACGCAACCGGCCATGACCTGGACCCCTGCGCCAAGGTGCGCGAATCGCGAGACGCAAGCGTCCGGGTGAATGACGCACGCAAAACGCCACTCTTGTGCCATGAGAGCCTGCTGAACGCGCCACCGGGTCGATGGCGCGCGGTTGTCGAGGCTGCCGAGCCCATTGACCAGAGAAACCGCCTGTCCGTCATAGGCCGCCAATGCGTTATCGTCGCCGAGCACGGGCAGGCCGCAGAGCACGGTGCCGTGGCGGGCCGGATCGCTGTCGGTGAATCCGTGCACGGACGCATTCACCGCCAGAAGCGCATCCGCCAGCACGCCGGCATGCCCACCGGCGCCCACGATGATGTACGCGGCCTGTGTCATGGCGCGATGGGTTCGTCCGTCGCGTAGTTGCGCGTCGCCAGCTGGCCTTGCAGCGCCCAGATATCCATGGGCGACATGCCATTGCCCGGCCGCTTGCACGCCAGCATGTCGAGGTCCAGTCGTTCGCCCTGCGCAATTGCCCGTCCGGCAACAATACTGCGGCGGGCAACGGCACGGTTGCCGATCTCGGTCGTCGCCGGTTGCTTCAGAGGATGGCCGAGCGCCAGTTCAACGGCGCGGATGCCGCGCACCATCTGAGCGAGCGCATCGGGCTCGAGCGAAGCGGCGTGGTCCGGCCCTGGCAAGCTGCGGTCCAGCGTGAAATGCTTTTCGATGACGCTGGCGCCTCGCGCCACGGCGGCAATCGCAATCTCGATCCCGGCGGTGTGGTCGGAATAACCTACCGGCAAGCCGAATGCGGCGGCCATGGTGTCCATGGCGCGCAGATTGACCGCTTCCGGGGGGGCGGGATACTGCGTCACGCAGTGCAGCAGCGTCACGTGGTGGGCCAGCGCCGCGCGTCCCTCGGGACTGAAATAGGCTGCTTCGCAGTCGGCGCGGTTTGCCGGCACGCCCTCCCGGGTCAGGCCGAAGGCCAGCACGCCCAGCGCTTGTTCGATATCCGTGAGGGTGCTCATGCCGGTCGAGACGATCAGCCGCTGCTGCAGCCGTGCCGCCTGCAGCAGCATGGGCGCACAGGTGATGTCGCCGGAGGGCACCTTGATCGCGGGCATGCCCAGCCGCACCAGCATCTCCAGGCTGGCAGCGTCGAAGGCGGTGGACATGAAGGCGATGCCGCGCGCGGCACAACGCTCGAACAGTTGTCGGTGGGCGTCGTCGGTCAACTGCAGGCGTGTGAGCATTTCGTGCTGTCCGCCCGACTCGCCGGTATTGTCGATCTGGTACTGCGCCTTCTCGGCCGAGCGCGTGACCAGGCTGTCAGCCTGAAAGCTCTGAAATTTGACCGCATCGACGCCTGCCGCGGCCGCAACATCGATCAGGTCGAGTGCAAGGCGGATGTCGCCATTGTGGTTGACGCCGGCCTCGCCGATCACGAAGACAGGATTGGACATACAAGGGAAATCGTGACCAAATTGCATCCAGCACGCGCTGCGCCTGGACATGAAAGACTTGAGTCGATTGCTAGGCAATCGCCGTGGCGGATGCGCGAGCTT
>JBBRKH010000138.1:0-6443 GCA_038217965.1 Sphingomonadales bacterium
CCCGTGGTGGAGGCAACCGCAGCAGTTGCGCCGGTCATGGAAGCAGCAACACCCGCTGCCCCCGTGCCCGACAAGGGGGACACGGCCTGGATGCTCGTTTCGACCCTGCTCGTGTTGATGATGGCCATTCCCGGCCTGGCACTGTTCTACGGCGGGCTCGTACGCACCAAAAACATGCTGTCCGTGCTCACCCAGATTTTCGTTATCGTTGCAATGGTAGCGCTGATCTGGTTCAGCGTCGGCTATTCCATGGCGTTCACGGCCGGCAACCCGTTCTTCGGCGGCTTCGGAAAGGCAATGCTTGCCGGAGTTGACGCGACAACACTGGCGGCGACCTTCTCGACCGGCGTGTTCATCCCCGAGCTGGTGTTCGTCGCCTTCCAGATGACCTTTGCGTGCCTCACCGCCGGCCTCATCGTCGGCGCCTTTGCCGAGCGCATCAAATTCTCCTCGCTGATGGTGTTCATCGCGCTCTGGGTCATCATTGTCTATTTTCCGATGGCGCACATGGTCTGGTACTGGGACGGGCCGGATGCGCTTGTCGCTGCCGCCGTTGCCGGCGAAGAAGCCTGGGCGGCGGCCACGGCCAATTCCGGCTATCTCTTCAATCTGGGCGCGCTGGATTTTGCCGGCGGCACGGTGGTGCACATCAACGCCGGAGTTGCCGGATTGGTGGGCGCCATCATTGTCGGCCCGCGCATCGGCTACGGCAAGGAATCGATGGCGCCGCACAGCCTCGTCATGAGCATGATCGGTGCCGCACTGCTGTGGGTCGGCTGGTTCGGCTTCAACGCGGGTTCCAACCTGGAAGTCAACGGCGTCACAGCGGTTGCCTTCATCAACACCGTCCTCGCCACTGCCGCCGCCACTGTCAGCTGGGTCATCGTCGAACAGATCGTCAAGGGCAAGGCTTCGCTGCTGGGTGCCATCACGGGCGCCGTTGCCGGTCTGGTTGCCGTCACGCCTGCTTCGGGCTTCTCCGGAATGGGAGGCGCGGTTATCCTTGGCCTGGTCGTTTCGCCGGTCTGCTATTTCTTCTGCAGCACAGTGAAATCGAGGTTCGGTTACGACGACAGCCTGGATGTGTTCGGCGTGCATGGCGTCGGCGGTATCATCGGCGCACTGGCGACCGGCCTGCTGGTGAACCCGGCCTGGGGCGGCCAGGGCATCGCCGACTATCTGGCACAGCCGGGCACCATCCAGTTCACCTACCCGGGTGCCGCCACCCAGATGGTCATCCAGCTGAAGGCGGTCCTCGTCGCCATTGCCTGGTCCGCCATCGGCTCGGCCGTCCTGTTCACGCTCATCAAGGTCACCATGGGCCTGCGCCCCACAGCCGAAGACGAGCGCGAAGGTCTGGATGTGACGACGCACGGCGAACGCGCCTACAATTACTAGGGTTTCACGCTTCCTCCCCAAGGAACCAACCTCCCCCCGGTGGCAACACCGGGGGGATTTTTTCGGGCCGGTGCGCAACCTTCAGTTGGTGGATGCCGCCCCGTCGTTTGCGGGTGTCGGCTTCATCGGCTGGAAGCGGCCCAGGCTGCAGCGCGGCCCGCGCATGCTGCCGCCCGTCACGACTGCAATGCCGTCCACGCTGCACAACTGACTGGTGCGGCTGTTGTGTTTGAAGGCGCGGCTGAAGCCGATGCCGGAACATGGGTGCTGCGGATCTGCCGCAGATTGATGCAGCTGACGGGTGCACCATCGGGAACCCATGTCTGCTGCGAGCGCGGCGTCGAAGTGTTGCCGTCGGCACAGCCGGCGATGGCCAGCGCCGCAAGCATTGTGGCAGGTGTGGCAACGTGCTTGGTCAAGGCACCTCCCCGCATGGATTTGTCGCCCTCCCCTATTCGGCGGCAAGCGAATTTTCGTGTGTTTGCCGCATGCCGAGAGCCAGATTCGGCAAAGCATCGGCAAAGCCGATGAGAGCGGCTGCAATGGTGGCAGACAGCGATGCGAAGCCTGCATGCGGCCGCAAGCTTTCGGGGTGCATGTAAAGCTTGCGATCGAATTCGAGCTGGATCGCATGAATGCCCATGCCGGGTGCAGCGTGTCGCTCCGTGGTATGGCCGCCGGCATAGGGGACATTGCGGGAAACCTTCAGACCGAGGCCGGCAAAGATGGACTCCAGCCGAGCGACCAGATGCCCGTCCGCACTTTGCCCGTGCAGGTCGCCGATGACCAGGTCGGCTGCGGGCAGGCCGTCCGGCGTCGGCATCGAATGGCAGTCAACCAGAATGGCAAAGCCGTGGCGCGCACGGGCTGCGGCCAGGCTGCGCGCTATTGCACCGTGCCAGGGGCGGTGCAGCGCGGCGATGCGCGATTCCGCCTCGGTTGCCGGAATGCGGCCCGGATAGATTGGCTGGTTGGGCGCCGCGATGCGGGGCAGCAGGCCATAGCCGCGGCGCAGGCGATCGGTAAGGTTGGGGACCATTGCCGTGCCGCCGACCAGCAGCGGTCCGCTCAGCATTGCCGGGTCCAGTTCGTCTTCGGCGCGGTTCAGATCGAGATAGGCGCGGCTGTGCGTTGCCTCCAGAAGCGGCAGGCCGGCGGCAACACTGGCGGCCAGCAGTGCGCCAACGTGGCAATCTTCGATCCGCCGCAACGCGGCAGGCGGCAGCCGCGTGCTGCGCAGAAATGCAGCCGGAAGCTGTGTGCCGCTATGGGGCGACGTGAGCAGAATGGGGCTTGCGCCATCGGCCGGGCCGGTGCGCAGGAAAGGCGTCATCCGAACAGGCCGGGATTCACGAGATCGGCAATGTGCGCCTTGAACTGGAAGAAGCCGCGACCGGCGTGGGGCCAGGCGCGACTGTCCCAGGGGCGGCGGATTTCGACAAGCGAGACGCCCTGTGCGGCAAGCGCGGTGCGGACGCTGGCAACCCGGTCCGCAACTGGGCCGACAGGCGCATAGGGTGTGAGGAGCTGGACAAGGCGGTGTCGCACCGCCCATTCGGGCAGTGCGGATTCGAGGGCGGCTTCGGGCAGACGGTCAACCCCGGCGTCGAAATGCGCCCCTGCCCTTCCGACGGCGTCCTCCAGAGCCGTGTCAGCGAACCTGCGCTTTATCCCGGCAGGATCGCCACCGATCCCATCCACTGCAGCAATCGCCTGCACCGCCGCTGGATAGACGATGGATTCGGGCGACAGGTCTTCGGTGTGCAGCCACAGGCCCGAGCGGGCGCCGGGGTCGGCAGGCGGCAAGGCGCGAAGTTCCACGATGGCGACCGGCGGCTCGGGTGCAACGGCTGGGGCGGACGTCGCCAGCGGTTTGCGGACTTCGAACCTGCCGCCCGATACGGTTCGGATTCGCTCGGCGCTTGCAAGATAGGTCTTGCCCGCCGTCTGCAGCCCGGCAACCCAGCGCCAGCTCAGCGTGTTGGCGGCCGGGCAGGCATCGAGCAGGTTCCGATAGAAGAAGGCCGCGCCAAGCTGCCAGGGAAGCTTGAGCGTGAAAATCCAGATGCTGGCAAAGCACATGCGAGCGTGGTTGTGCAGATAGCCTGCGGATTTCAATTCCATGACCCAGAAATCGAAGCAATCGATGCCGGTGTTCGCGGCCAGCGCTTCGGCGTGCGCTGCGGCCAGCCCACGATCATTGGCAAGGCGGCTCTCGAGGCGCTCGACATCTGCCAGATAGCGCCGCCAGATCGCCGGACGCATTTCGAGATGGCCGCGCCAATAGGTGCGCCAGCAGACTTCCTGGATGAATTTTTCCGCAGCTGGCAGACCATGGCTGCGAAAGGCGGCCTCGGAGACTTCCTGCTCGGAAATGAGGCGGCGGCGGATGGCTGGCGACAGGGTAGAGACGTTGCTGCGCTCGCCCGGCCCGGTGTCGCGGTTGCGCGTGGCGGCATACGCCCGACCGGCGTTGGGCCGAAATTCCGCCAACCGGGAAAGCGCATCGGCGCGTGTGGGTGCAAAGGACATCAAGTCACTCTGGCGCGATGCGAGCGCAAGCGCCAGTGCGTCATGGTGCAGTCGGGCCGCTACCGGGGATAGCGGGTCGGCGTCGCTTTTTCAGACCGTGAAGGATTCTCCGCAACCGCAGGCGCCCTTGGCGTTCGGATTGGCAAACACGAAGCCGGCGGCGAAATCATCTTCCACCCAATCCATCGTGGAGCCGATGAGATAGAGCAGCGAGGCGCCATCGACATAGAGGGTGCCTGCGGGCGTGTGGACCGCTTCGTCGCCGGACCTGGGCGTTTCCACATAATCGATGGAATAGGCCAGCCCTGAGCAGCCGCGCTTCGGGGTGGAAAGGCGAACTCCGGCGACCGGGCCGGAAGCTTTGGCCAACAGGGCGGCAATGCGCGCGACGGCGGAATCGGTCAGCGCAATCGGCGCGGGGCGCGGGCGGGCGATAGTTGCAGTTGTCATAGCATTCCCAGTTCGAGCTTGGCTTCATCCGACATTTTGCCCGGGTCCCAGGCCGGTTCCCACACGATATTCACTTCGGCGGTGGCAACGCCGGGGACGGACATGATGCGCAGTTCGACTTCGGCCGGCATGGATTCGGCCACCGGGCAGTGCGGGGTGGTGAGCGTCATGGTGACTTCTATATGGCCATCGTCGTTCTCGACCCCGTAGATCAGGCCGAGATCATAGATGTTGACCGGGATTTCCGGATCGAAAATGTCGCGCAGTGCCGCGATCACGGCTTCAACCAGTGTGTCGCCTTCCAGCGGGTCGCCGGCGGGTTGCGCATTGAGAAAGCCTTCCAGATAATCACGCTTGCGGGGCACATCGCCGGCAAGAGGCGCGCCTTTGGCAGGTTTTTCCACTTCGTCAACAATTTCAACATCGAAACGGCGCTGGGTGATCTGGGAAGATGCGGTTTCGCTCATCCGAATATCCTCTGGGTGCGTTTTATGCCTTTGACGAGGCGGTCTATGTCGGCCTCGTTGCTGTGCGCGGAAAAGCTGGCTCTGGCGGTGGCAGGGACACCGAGCCACTGCATCAGCGGCTGGGCGCAATGATGCCCGGCGCGGATGGCTACGCCGCCTTCGTCCAGGATGGTCGCCACATCGTGCGGGTGCACATCGCCGACCGCAAAGCTGATGATACCGGCCGAATCATCCGGCCCGAACAGGCGAACGCCGTCGAGACGGGCGATCTCGCTGCGGGCAATGGCAGTGAGCGCCCGTTCGTGGGCGTCGATGGCCTCGATGCCGATGCTGTTCACCCAATCGATTGCGACGTGCAGGCCGACAGCGCCCACGATATGCGGGGTGCCGGCTTCAAAGCGCTGGGGCGCGCTGGCGTAGGTCACGCCCTCGAAGGCGACTTCGTCGATCATGGCGCCGCCGCCTTGCCAGGGGGGCATCGCGTCGAGGATTTCTGCCCGCGCCCAGAGGATACCAATGCCGGTGGGCCCATAAAGTTTGTGGGCGGAAAAGGTGTAGAAATCGCAGCCCAGCGCCTTTACGTCGATGGCGAGACGCGGGGCGGCCTGACAGCCATCGACCAGCAGCTTGGCCCCGACGGCATGGGCGGCGACAGCGATTCTTGCAATGTCGGCGATGCCGCCGAGCACGTTGGAAACATGTGCGATGGCGACCAGTCTGGTTTGCGGGCCGATGAGCGCAATGAGGGCGGCTTCGTCGATTCGTCCGTCAGCCGTGAGGGGCGCGACGTCTATTTCAGCGCCCGTGCGATCGGCGAGCATGCGCCAGGGCACGATGTTGCTGTGGTGCTCCAGGCGGGAGAGAAGAATGCGGTCACCGGAACCGATGCAGGCGTTGCCCCAGCTTTGCGCAACGAGATTGATCGCTTCGGTGGCGCCGCGAACGAAGACCGTTTCCGATGGCTTGCCGTTGATGAACCGGGCAACGGCGTCGCGGGCGGCTTCATAGGCTTCTGTCATCCTGGCCGAACGGGAATAAACGCCGCGGTGGACGGTTGCATAATCCTCCCCATAGGCGCGAGATATGGCCTCGATCACGGCGCGGGGCTTTTGCGCGGTGGCGGCGGCATCCAGATAGGCCCAATCGGCGGGGACGCCGGAAAATTCGTCACGGACGTCGAGCAGGCGCGGGATGCTTGCGAAATGGGCGGCCAGCGGCATGTTCATGTGCGTGCCTCCAGCCAGGCGCGAGCTTCGCGGTCCAATGCGCTGTGCAGCGGCTCTTCCTTGATGACGCCCAGCGCATCGGCGACAAAGGCTTGCGTCAGCAGGGCCTGGGCTTGCAGGCGGGGAACGCCGCGTGACTGGAGATAGAAGAGCGCGCCCTTGTCCAGTTCGCCAACGGTGCAGCCGTGTGCACACTTCACATCATCGGCGTAAATTTCGAGTTCCGGCTTCAGATTGGCGGCGGCGGTGCGCTTCAACACCAGTGCTTTCAACGATTGCTCTGCATCGGTTTTCTGCGCGTGGCGTGCGACCGATATGCCGCCGGCGATGGAAACTTGCGATTGACCGGCAGCAACCAGACGAAAGGTCT
>JBBRKH010000139.1:0-6426 GCA_038217965.1 Sphingomonadales bacterium
GAAGCGAAATCGGGTTGGGTCATCAAAATTTCATGCGGTGAAAACTTGACCCATTGCAGACGCGAACCTACATGGCTCCCGTTAGCACTCGCCTTGCATGAGTGCTAAACCCCGGCAGCAGGTCGGGGCGAAATCTTGAACGAAGAGGGTATCACATGACTTTCACACCATTGCACGACCGGGTGCTGGTTCGCCGCATCGAGGCCGAGGAAAAGACGGCTGGCGGGATCATCATTCCCGACACCGCCAAGGAAAAGCCGCAGGAAGGCGAAGTCGTCTCTGTCGGCAAGGGTGCCAAAGATGAAGACGGCGACCGGATCGAGATGGACGTGAAGGCCGGCGACAAGATCCTGTTCGGCAAATGGTCCGGCACCGAAGTCAAGGTTGGTGGCGAAGACCTCATCATCATGAAGGAAAGCGACATTCTCGGCATTTTGGGCTGAAGATTTGCGCTTTGTATAGACGTGTGGGTCTCCGCTTTCGCGGGGATGACAAGATTTAAGGAACCGGAACATGGCAGCTAAAGAAGTGAAATTCGGGCGTGACGCCCGTGAACGCATCCTGCAGGGTGTGGATATCCTGGCCGACGCGGTGAAGGTGACGCTGGGGCCGAAGGGCCGCAACGTGGTCATCGAAAAAAGCTTCGGCGCGCCGCGGATCACCAAGGATGGTGTAACCGTTGCGAAGGAAATCGAACTCAAGGACAAGTATCAGAACATCGGCGCGCAGATGCTGCGCGAAGTGGCTTCCAAGACCAATGACATTGCCGGTGATGGCACCACAACTGCGACGGTGCTTGCCCAGGCGATCGTTCGTGAAGGCCTGAAGTCGGTTGCGGCCGGCATGAACCCGATGGACCTGAAGCGCGGTATCGATCTCGCCGTCGTGGCCGTCGTCGCTGATCTGAAGGCCCGCTCCAAGCCGGTCGCCAATTCGGCGGAAATCGCGCAAGTGGGCATCATTTCGGCCAATGGCGACACCATCGTTGGCGAGAAGATTGCCGAAGCGATGGAAAAGGTCGGCAAGGAAGGCGTGATCACCGTCGAAGAAGCGAAGGGCCTCGATTTCGAGCTCGATGTCGTCGAAGGCATGCAGTTCGACCGTGGCTATCTGAGCCCCTACTTCATCACCAATGCCGAGAAGATGATGGTCGAGCTGGAAAGCCCGCACATCCTCATCCACGAAAAGAAGCTTTCGAACCTGCAGGCCCTGCTGCCGGTGCTGGAAGCGGTTGTGCAATCCGGTCGTCCGCTGCTGATCATTGCCGAAGACGTGGAAGGCGAGGCGCTTGCAACGCTTGTTGTCAACAAGCTGCGTGGTGGCCTGAAGGTTGCGGCCGTCAAGGCTCCGGGCTTCGGCGATCGCCGCAAGGCCATGCTGGAAGACATCGCGACGCTGACCGGCGGCGAGATGATTTCCGAAGACCTCGGCATCAAGCTTGAAAACGTCACGCTGGCGATGCTTGGCCAGGCCAAGAAGGTCACCATCGACAAGGACAACACCACCATCGTCGATGGCCATGGTGCGTCCGACGCGATCAAGGGCCGGGTCGAGCAGATCCGTGCACAGATCGAGACGACGACGAGCGACTATGACCGCGAGAAGCTGCAGGAACGTCTGGCGAAGCTCGCCGGCGGTGTGGCAGTCATCAAGGTTGGTGGTTCGACCGAAGTGGAAGTGAAAGAGCGCAAGGACCGCGTCGACGATGCGCTGCACGCAACCCGCGCAGCCGTTGAAGAAGGCATCGTCCCCGGCGGCGGCACTGCACTGCTTTATGCCACCAAGGCGCTGGAAGGCATGAAGGGCGCAAACGACGACCAGACCCGCGGCATCGACATCATTCGCAAGGCGCTGCAGACCCCGCTGCGCCAGATTGCCCAGAATGCCGGGCATGACGGCGCCGTGGTTGCCGGCAACCTGCTGCGCGAAAACGATGAAACCCGCGGCTTCAACGCGCAGACCGACACCTACGAAAATCTGGTGTCGTCGGGCGTTGTCGATCCGACCAAGGTTGTCCGCACCGCGCTGCAGGATGCGGCGTCTGTTGGTGGCCTGCTGATCACCACCGAAGCGACCATTGCCGAACTGCCGGACGACAAGGCCGGCGGCGGCGGCGGCGGCATGGGCGGCGGCGGCATGGGCGGCATGGGCGGCATGGATTTCTAAGCGGAAACGGCTGTGGTTGGTGCGACACGCACCAATCCACAGACTCGCTGAAGCGATCGGCCGATATGCAAAAGGGCGGGAGGAAACTCCCGCCCTTTTGTCATGAACCACGCGCGGACTTTGCCCGCCGTTGCTTTTTTTTGGCTTTGCGCTGCCGGACTCGGTGGCTTTGCCGCCGGCCAGCCCCCGGCGCAATTCGGCCCCGCCCCAACCGCTCCCCGGAAGGGAAGGGGCTTTAGTTTGCCCACGTGCCGCCCTATATGCCTGTCGCGCCCGGCTGAGGGGACGGGCGCAGCACCTAAACGGGAGTATCTCGCATGAAAACGCATCTTCTTGCCGGAATCGCACTGGCGATTGCGGTTCCTTCTTTTGCACAGACCGCTGGAGTGAAAATGGACGCCCCTCTGATTGAACGCGCGAAATTCTTTGGCAACCCGACCAAGACGCAAGGGCGCCTCAGCCCGGACGGGAGATGGCTGTCGTGGATTGCACCGAAGGACGGCGTGCTGAATGTGTGGGTGGCGCCGGCCGGCTCTCCGGGCGAGGCGCGGGCGCTGACCGCCGAGACGAAGCGGCCGATCCGGCAGCATTTCTGGGCGCCGGATTCGTCGATGATCATGTTTGTGAACGACAGCGGCGGGGATGAGGATTTCCTGCTTTATGGGGTCAAGCTAGGCGGCGGCGAGCCGATCAACTTCACCCAGTTCAAGAAAACGACGGCGCAGGTTGTGGGGACGTCGAACATCCATACAGACCGCATTCTCGTTGGCCTGAACAACCGCGATGCAAAATGGCATGATGTGCATTCGCTGGACCTGAAGACCGGCAAGCTGACCCTGGTGCAGCAGAATGACGGCTATGCCGGCTTTGTGGCGGACGAGCATCTGGTGTTGCGCATGGCAATCAGGCCGAACGCCGCGGCCGGGCAGGATTATTTCCGCATTGATGACGGCAAGATCGCTGCGACGCCTTTCCTGACGCATGGGCTGGACGACAGCCAGACAACCCAGCCGATCGGCTTTTCCACCGACGGCAAAACGCTGTATTGGATTGATGCGCGCAACCGCGACACAGCGGCGCTCTATGCGATGGATTGGGCAAGCGGCGACATGAAGCTGCTCGCCGAAGATGCGCGCGCCGATGTGCAGAATGCGCTGGTCAACCCGCAAACGGGGAAGATCGAGGCGGTTGCCATCGATTTCCTGAAGCCTGAATGGACGGTGCTGGACCCGGCAGTGCAGGGCGACATTGCCTTCCTGAACGAAAAGCTGGGCAACTGGTCGCTCGGCAGCCGCACGCTGGCGGACGACAGATGGACGGTGGCGACCGACAACAGCAATGCGGCATCGGCTACCTGGCTGTATGACCGCAAGGCGAAGTCGGTGACCAAATTGTTCGAAAGCCGGCCGGAGCTGGCGGGCGCCACGCTCGCGCCGATGAAGCCGGTGAAAATCCGGTCACGCGACGGCAAGACGCTGGTGACCTACATCACCCTGCCGCCCGGCACCGGCGACAGGCCGGCTAAACCGCTGCCGACCGTGCTGTATGTGCATGGCGGGCCCTGGGCGCGCGACATCTATGGCTATGATGGCGGGGCGCAGTTTCTTGCCAACCGCGGCTATGCCGTCGTGCAGACCAATTTTCGCGGCTCCACCGGATTTGGCAAAGGCTTTACCAACGCCGGCAACGGGCAGTGGGACAAGGCCATGCATACCGATCTGCTGGACGCCGTCGACTGGGCGGTGAAGGCTGGCATCGCCGATCCGAAGCGCGTTGCCATCATGGGCGGCAGCTACGGCGGCTATGCGACGCTGGCCGGCCTCACCTTTACGCCGAACGATTTTGCCTGCGGGGTGGATATCGTGGGGCCGTCCAACCTGGTGACGCTGCTGTCCACGGTGCCGCCATATTGGGAGGCGTTTCGCAAGCAGCTGATTGCCCGCATTGCCGATCCGGACACGCCGGAGGGTCTGGCGCGGCTCAAGGAGATGTCGCCGCTGACGCATGCAGACAAGATCGTGAAGCCGCTGCTGATCGGGCAGGGCGCCAACGACCCGCGCGTGAAGCAGGCGGAATCAGACCAGATTGTCG
The DNA here is from genome assembly GCA_038217965.1 of Sphingomonadales bacterium. Taxonomy (GTDB): domain Bacteria; phylum Pseudomonadota; class Alphaproteobacteria; order Sphingomonadales; family Sphingomonadaceae; genus Sandaracinobacteroides. The sequence goes on from JBBRKH010000139.1 coordinate 4,258, forward strand.
CCGCCATGCAGGCAAAGGGCATCCCGGTGACCTATGTGCTGTTCCCCGACGAAGGCCATGGCTTTGCCCGGCCGGTGAACAACATCGCCTTCATGGCGGTGGCAGAAAATTTCCTTTCCAAGTGCATCGGCGGGCGGGCGGAGCCGATTGGCGGGGCGGTGACGGCCTCGAGCGCGAAAGTGCCGCACGGCGCCGAGTTCGCGCCCGGTCTGCAAGCGGCCATTGGCGGCAAATAGACCCGCGCTCGCGGGCGATTTGCGGCGCCGGGCTGGATGCAGCCCGGCGCCGCTTTTTGCACGTGATCCATGCCGCGTTGCAACATTGCCCTTGAGCGCGTGGCACAGTCGTGGAACGGTGGGACGACTGTGGCAGGAGAATCGCGGGCATGATGCGGGAGGCTGTTCAATTGCCGGTGCCGATGCCGCGCGCGGTGGAGCCCGACGCGCTGGCGGCGGAGATCGTGCAGCGGCTGACCTATCGGATCGGCAAGAGCGCGGCGGCCGCCAAGCCGCATGACTGGCTGGCGGCGACCATTCTCGTCATTCGAGATCGGGCGATCGACAGGTGGATCGAATCCACGCAGAAGACGCACGCCGAGGGAGCCAAGCGGACATATTATCTGAGCATGGAGTTCCTGATCGGGCGGTTGATGCGCGATGCGGCTGCCAATCTGGGGATGCTGGAGGCAGTGCGGGAAGCGTTGGCGCTGCTGGGGGTGCAACTGGATCTGGTGGCGGCGCTGGAGCCGGATGCCGCTTTGGGGAACGGCGGTTTGGGGCGGTTGGCTGCGTGTTTCATGGAGAGCATGGCGACGGTGGATGTGCCGGCGTATGGCTATGGCATCCGCTATCAGAACGGGATGTTCCGGCAGGAGATTGCCGACGGCTGGCAGGTGGAGCTGCCGGAGACCTGGCTGGCGCATGGCAACCCGTGGGAGTTCGAGCGGCGCGAGGCCAGCTATGAGGTGGGGTTCGGCGGCAGTGTGGAGCCGCTGCCGGACGATGGCGGCGGCGGCATCGCGTGCGTGTGGAAGCCGGCCGAGCGGGTGATGGCGGTGGCGCATGACACGCCGGTGGTCGGGTGGCGGGGGCGGCGGGTAAACACGCTGCGGCTGTGGGATGCGCAGGCGGTCGATCCGCTGCTGCTGGATGCGTTCAATGCGGGGGACCATATCGGGGCGCTCAGGGAGAGCAACGCGGCCGAAGCGCTCGCGCGGGTGCTGTATCCGGCGGATTCGACGCCGGCCGGGCAGGAATTGCGGCTGCGGCAGGAGTATTTCTTCTCGTCCGCCAGCCTGCAGGACATCGTGCGCCGGCACATGCAGTATTTCGGCACTATCCGGACTTTGCCGGACAAGGCGGCGGTGCAGCTGAACGATACCCATCCGGCGGTGGCGGTGGCGGATCTGCTGCGGATTTTGATCGACGAGCATGGGCTGGAGATGGACGAGGCGTGGGATATCACGCGGCGCGTGTTCTCCTATACCAACCACACCTTGCTGCCCGAGGCGCTGGAGAGCTGGCCGGTGCCGCTGTTCGAGCGGTTGCTGCCGCGCCACATGCAGCTGGTCTATGCCATCAATGCAAAGCTGATGCTGGAGGCGCGGGGCACACACGGGTTTGACGGCGGTGCGTTGCGCGCAATTTCGCTGATCGACGAGGGCGGTGAGCGCCGGGTGAGGATGGCGAACCTGGCGTTCATCGGGTCGCACAGCGTGAACGGGGTGGCGGCGCTGCACACCGAGTTGATGAAGGCGACGGTATTTGCCGACCTTCACCGCATGTATCCGGCGCGCATCAACAACAAGACGAACGGTGTGACGCCGAGGCGCTGGCTGATGCAGTGCAATCCGGGTTTGACGGGGCTGCTGCGGGACACGATCGGCGACGGGTTTCTGGACGATACGGAACAGTTGCGCGCGCTGGTTGCCCATGCCGACGATACCCAGTTTCAGGCGCGGTTTGCGGCAGTGAAGCGGGCCAACAAGGGCGCACTGTCCGATCTGCTGCGCGAACGAACAGGGCTTCGGGTGGACCCGGACGCGCTGTTCGACATCCAGATCAAGCGCATCCACGAATACAAGCGGCAGCTGCTGAACATCGTGGAGGCCGTTGCCCTCTATGACCAGATACGCTCGCACCCGGAGCGGGACTGGGTGCCGCGGGTAAA
>JBBRKH010000140.1:0-6422 GCA_038217965.1 Sphingomonadales bacterium
GTCGTCGGCCGGGTCGTTTCGCTCACCTTTCTACACTTCGGCGCCCCCGATCTTGCGCTCACCCAGCTTTCGGTGGAGCTGGCAACCATCGTTCTGCTGTTGCTGGCGCTGCGCTTCCTGCCGCAGGAGGCAGAGCGCGAGGGGAGAGGTGGCACGCCCTTTCGCGATGCGATCCTGGCAGGCGCGGCCGGGCTCGGCGTCGCGGCGCTGGCGTTTGCGATGCTGACCCGCCCGTTCGACACGATTTCTGGCTGGCACATCGCGATGGCCAAGCCTGGCGGCGGCGGCACGAATGTGGTGAATGTCACGCTGGTCGATTTCCGCGGATTCGATACGCTGGGCGAAATTGCCGTGCTGGCGATGGCGGCGCTCGGGATGCAGGCGCTGCTCGGTGGCCTGCGATTGGTGCCTGCGGCGGGCAATGCAGCCAGCAACGCCGATCGCTTTCCGATCATGCTGAAGATGATGATGCGTCCGCTGCTGCCGCTGGCACTGGTGGTGTCGGCCTATATCTTCCTGCGCGGCCACAATCTGCCTGGCGGCGGTTTCATCGCCGGCCTGATTGCGGCGATGGCGCTGCTGCTGCAGTATATGGCTGCCGGGATCGATGAGGCGACAGCACGCATCCGGGTGAATTTCGTCCGCCTTCTGGGCGGCGGGCTGCTGCTGGCCACTGCCACCGGCCTCGCCAGCTGGGCGTTTGGCAAACCCTTCCTCACCAGCGCTTTCACCTATGTGTATCTGCCCGGCCTGCACAAGATCGAGCTGGCGTCTGCGATGCTGTTCGACCTCGGAATTTTCCTCGTCGTTGTTGCGACGATCGTGCTTGCCATCACCGAGCTCGGCAATCTCAGCCGCCGCGAAGCGCCGGTGGAGCACTAGAGTGGAGCTGCTGCTTTCGCTCTCGATCGGGCTTGTGTTCGGCTGCGGGGTCTATCTGCTGCTGCGCCCGCGCAGCTTCTCGGTGGTTCTGGGGCTGACGCTGATTTCCTATGCGGTCAACATCCTCATCTTCATGGGCGGCCGGATCGACCGGCGGGTCCCGCCGCTGTCGTTGCCCGGGGCTGCGGGCCTCGCCGATCCGCTGCCGCAGGCGCTGGTGCTGACAGCGATCGTGATCGGTTTCGGGATGACCGCTTACCTCGTGGCGATGGCGCTCAGGCAGCTGGGCGAATCGGGCAGCGACGCGGTCGATCACCCCGCGCCCGACAATCCGGAGCGGTCGGATTGAGCCATCTGCCCATCCTGCCGATCCTGTTGCCGTTTGTGGCGGCGGCGCTGATGCTGCTGCTTCGGCCGGCGACGCACCGTGCGGTCGGCCTTGGTTCCACGGTGCTGGGTCTGCTTGCCGCCATCGCACTGGTCGCCAGCGCCGCCACCGGCGACAATGCCGTTTATGCGCTGGGAAACTGGCCGGCGCCCTATGGCATCGTGCTGGTGGTCGATCGCACCGCGGCCATGATGGTTTTGCTGGTCTTTGCGCTCGCCCTGCCTGCGCTGCTGATGGCAAGCGCCGGCATCGATGCCCTGGGCCGGCATTTCCATCCCCTGTTCCAGCTCCAGCTGGCCGGGCTATCGGGCGCCTTCCTCACCGGCGACCTGTTCAATCTGTTCGTGTTTTTCGAGATCCTGCTGCTCGCGTCTTATGCGCTGCTGTTCCATGGCGGCGGGCCGACCCGCGCCCGCGCCGGCATGCACTATGTCGTGCTCAACCTGTTCGGCTCGGCGGTGTTTCTGATCAGCATCGCCTTCCTCTACGGCACGCTCGGCACGCTCAATCTGGCCGATATCGCGCAGCTTCTGCCCGCAGTGCCACCCGAAAACCAGGCGCTGGTTCGCACCACCTTCGCCATTCTTGCCGCCGTTTTTCTGCTGAAGGCCGCCGTGCTGCCGATGGCATTCTGGCTGCCGCACGTCTATTCCGCAGCCTCGGCCCCGGTCGGGGTGCTGTTTGCAATCCTCACCAAGGTGGGGATCGTCGCCCTGCTCAGGCTGAGCGTGATCGGCTTTGGTGATGCGCCGGCAACGCAGGGCCTTCTGCTGCCGTGGCTGCCCGTGCTGGCACTTGCGACCATATTTGTCGGCACGGCAGGGGTGTTCGCGGCACGCCGGCTTGCCACGCTCGCTGCCAATCTCGTTCTGGTGTCCACCGGCACATTGCTGTTTGCGGTGGCCTTTGCCACGCCGGCGGCAACCACGGCGCTGCTCTTCTACATGCCGCACAGCATTTTTGTGACCGGTGGTCTGTTCTTGCTGGCGGGGCTGATTGCAGAGCGGCGCGGTGTGCTGGGCGATGCGCTGGTGCGCGGGCCGTGCGTTGGCAACAGGGCGCTGATTGCCACGGCATTCGCCGTGCTGGCGGTCGCTGTTTCGGGCATGCCGCCGCTGTCGGGCTTTGTCGGCAAGCTGGCGCTGCTGCAGGCCGTCGCTGCCGACGGCTGGCAAGTGGCGTGGTGGCTGGCGCTGCTCGGCTCGGGCCTTGCCGTCACGCTCGTGCTGGCGCGCTCGGCAGCGCTGCTGTTCTGGCAACCGCTCGATCCGCTGCCCCGGATGGCGTTTGCCACCGGACCGGCGCTGGCGCTTGGCATGCTGGTCGCCGCCAGCCCGCTGCTTGCGATTGCAGCCGCGCCGCTTGCGACGCACGCCGAAGCTGCGTCTGCGCAACTGCACGCCCGCGCACCCTATATCGATGCCGTGCTGCAAGGCCGCACGATCGATCGGGAGCGGCGCCCATGAAGTGGCTGCCGATGCCGTGGCTCAGCCTTGCTATCGTCGGCCTGTGGCTGGTGCTGGTGTCTGCGTTCACGCTGAACAGCCTGCTGATGGGAGCGCTGGTGGCGGTTGCCATTCCGCTGGCCACGCAGCGATTCTGGCCGGATCGGCCGGTCCTGGCCAGGCCGCTGAAGGCGGTCGGCTTCTTCGGCATGGTCTGCGGTGACATCATCACCGCCAATTTCGAGCTTGCCGTGCTGATCCTGGGGCCGATCGGCCGCATCCGTCCGCAGTTCGTGGAAGTGCCGCTCGATATCGATGACCCCTTCATTGCCACCATTCTCGCCAGCATCGTCTCGCTCACGCCCGGAACGGTGTCGGTCGACATCGATCGCGAGGCGCGTGTCCTGCTGGTGCACGCCTTCAACGCAACCGATGCAGCGGCCGTGGCGGCCGCCATCAAACAGCGCTACGAACGGCCGCTGAAGGAGATTTTCGCATGCTGAGCCTGGCGCTCACGCTCGCCTTTGCCGCTGTCGGCGTGTCGGTGCTGCTCACTTTGTGGCGGCTCATCAAGGGGCCGGACGCCACCGACCGCATCCTGGCGCTGGACACGCTGACCATCAACGCCATTGCCTTCATCCTGCTGCTCGGCATGAGGCTCGGCACCACGTTGATGTTCGAGGCGGCGCTGATCCTCGCCATGATGGGCTTCATTGGCACCATCGCCCTGTGCAAGTTCCTGCTGGGCGGAGACATCATCGAATGAGGCGTTCATGATCGGCGAATATGGCATTGCTGCCCTGCTGCTGCTGGGTGGCGCGTTCATGCTGGTAGGATCCATCGGGCTGGCGCGAATGCCCGACTTCTTCACGCGGCTGCACGCACCGACCAAGGCAACGACGCTTGGGGTTGGTGCGATCGTTCTGGCGAGCATGTTGCACCACAGCCTGCTGGGCGACGGCCTTTCGCTGGGTGAACTTGCCGTTTCGCTGTTCCTCTTCATTACGGCGCCACTGGTGGGGCATCTGCTGGCCAAGGCCGGGCTGCGCCGAAGGCGGTAACGGCGGTGACGGCGTTGACGGCGGTGACTGGGCCTTGCGACCCGGTTGACCGTGCCAGGGCGGGGTGTTCCTGTCGACAAACGCCATTGTGAAGCCGCAGGATGCCAAGGTAGAGATGCAGATCGGTGTTAGGCAATCGGCAAGGAGTTTGCGATGGGTTCGAGCTGGCTGGACGGGGCAACGGCGCTGTTGCCCGAGCTTGTGGCACTGCGCCGCGACATACATGCCGAGCCGGAGCTGGGGCTGCATAACCCGAAAACGACTGCCAAGGTGAAGGCGGCGCTGGCCGGGCTGCCGCTGGAGATCCGCGAGGGCGGGTCGACCTCCGGGCTGGTGGCGACGCTGCGCGGAGGTGCGAACGGCAGGACTGTTTTGCTGCGCGGCGACATGGACGCGCTGCCGATGACCGAGGACACGGGGCTGGAGTTTTCCTCGCAGATTCCCGGCGCGATGCATGCCTGCGGGCATGACAGCCATGTGGCGATGCTGGTGGGGGCGGCAAAGCTGCTGTGCGCCCGGCGGGAAATGCTTGCCGGCTCGGTGATGTTCATGTTCCAGCCGGGCGAAGAGGGGCATCACGGCGCCCGCTTCATGCTGGAGGACGGCCTGATCGATCCGCTGCCCGATGCAGCCTTTGCGCTGCATGTGTTTCCCAATGCGCCGCACGGGCTGTTTTCCGGCAAGGCCGGGCCGTTGCTGGCGTCTGCCGACCTCATTCGGGTGACGGTGATGGGGCGCGGTGGGCATGCTTCCATGCCGCATGATGCGCTGGACCCCATTCCGATTGCCTGCGCGATCGTGCTGGCGATCCAGACATTCGTGACGCGCCAGGTTTCGGTGTTCGACCCTGCGGTGGTGACCATCGGGAAGATCGAGGCCGGGACGACCAACAATGTGATTCCCGAGACCGCTCATCTGCTGGGCACCATCAGAACGCTTTCGGCAAAGACCCGAAAAGCCATGCAGGTGGGGCTCAGGCAGCTTGCGGAAGGAATTGCTGCGGCTCACGGAGCGAGTGCCAGTGTGGCGTTCGAAGAGGGATTTCCGGTGACGCACTGCGATGCCCGGGCGGTTGCCTTCGGGCGGGCGACCGTGGAGGCGGAATTCGGGGCGGCTGCCTGGCATCAGATGGCGACGCCGGTGATGGGGGCAGAGGATTTTTCCTATGTGCTGGAAAAGGTGCCGGGCGCGATGTTCTTTCTGGGCGCATCGGCTGAAGGCAGCGACTGGACGCAGTGCTGCGGGCTGCATTCCAACCACATGGTGATGGACGAGGCGGTGATGGCGCGCGGCAGCGCGCTGCACGCGGCGCTGGCCGAGCGGTTTCTGCGGGAGGGTTTTCTGCAGGGGGGGCTTGACGTGCCGACCTGAACGCCCTTGCCGCCCTATGTGCAGCGGCTGCTGGAGACAGGGTGGCAGGTTTGCGGCGGCGTGTGCAACCGGCGGCTTTTTTGTCAGCCGACCGCGCGGGCGCGCAATGCCTTGTATTCGGCATCCGAGATCGTGCCGGCGGTTTTCAGCTTTTCCAGCTTCTCGATGCTGAGCATCGATTTCCCCTCGACAACAGGCCGTCGCAGTGGCGATTGCCGATTTCTCCCCATTGCCGGGAAGGTGTCGCGACACAAAGAAGATTGGCGGAACTGTGGTGGCAACGCTTGTGTGCAGCGGCCGGGCGAGGCAGGGAGACGCAACGCAGGACTGGGCAGGATTTGCGGAATTTGATGGAGCGGATGCGAGAACGATGATGGCCTACAAGGATCCGGGATTTCAGGAACGCCAGGAGCGGGCGGTGGCAGCCAAGAAGGCGGCGCTGGAGAAAATGAAGGCAAAACCTCCGGTGGATGAGGCGGTTCTGGCCGAGCGGCTGGCAGCTGCCGAGGCGAAGGAGGCCGCGCTTGCCATCGAGCGTGAGGCGAAAAAGGCGGCGCGCCTCGCCGAGAAGGAGGCGGCGGCTGCGGAGAAGCTGGCGAAGAGCAAGAAGCCCGTTCCGAAGATCATGACCGAGGAAGAGCGCAAGACAGCACGCGATGCGCGCTATGCCGCGCGCAAGGGGCGCACCCAGAAGAGCTGACCGCACAAGGTTTTCCAATGCCGTTGCTGCCCGGAGCGCAGGATGTGGCGGTGGATACGAAAGGCGGCGCGTGTTGCCGGATGGCTTGCGGCGAAGCGTTGGGGTTCCGGCGGCCGGCGGCAAAGCCGCCGAGTCCTCTGGGGGTGGCGAAGAAAGAGACGGATGAAAGGGTGACGGCAAAGCCGTGGCTCATAAGTCGGGTCGTCGGGGGAAACCGGCGACTCCGCCGGCCGCGCTTCACGCCGGGTCCGCAGACCTTCGAAAAATCGCGTTCCGCAATTTTCCTCCAGGCTGCGGCCGGCGCATGAGCCAATTGGCGCGGAGCGCTATTGGTTCATGGAAGCGAAGAAATCCTCGTTGGTTTTGGAGTCCTTCATCTTGTCGAGGAGGAATTCCATCGCGTCGATGGTGCCCATTTGCATGAGGATGCGGCGCAGGACCCACATTTTTGCGAGCACGGTCTTGTCGACGAGGAGTTCTTCCTTGCGGGTGCCGCTCTTGCCGATGTCCATGGCCGGGAAGATGCGCTTGTCGGCGATCTTGCGGTCGAGCACGATTTCCGAGTTGCCGGTGCC
>JBBRKH010000141.1:0-6343 GCA_038217965.1 Sphingomonadales bacterium
GGGGTGGTGGCGGGGGGGCTGGCGGGGGAGCTGGGGGGGGCGGTTCGGGCGGCGCGGGGGGGGGCTCGGGGGGTGGCGCGGGGGTCGGTTGTGCAGGCGGCTCCGGTTGCGGCTCCGGCGCTGCCGTGACTGCGGGCGAAGGTGCGTTGAAAATTTGCATCAGCATCGCATCGGCCGCCTTCATGCGGACACTGGCCGGGGCAAGACTCAGCAGCAGCAGGCCGAGCAGCGCGTGCAGAAACAGCACAAGCAGCAACCCCGCAGCATGCCGGCGGACATGTGCCGGGACAAGCCAGCGCGGAGCATCGAGACGATCGGCGACGGAAAGCTTCAAGGGCATTCAATCCTGGGGCAAGAAACGGCACTGGTGCCGGCCCGGTTGCAGGCCGGTCGCTGCGGGCACCACCCGGCGGGCGGCCACCCGATCCGGCAGTGGCGGCGAACGCTGCGCAATGTCCGCTACGGCGCCCGTTGGCAAGCGATTGCTGCACGCTCCGTGGCCCGAGCCGTCTGGCGCTGGCTTCGATGGATGCGCTAGGAAGACGCATGGTGATCAACCGCTTTCGAACCGTTCGCCTGATCGCCTTGCCGCTGGTGGCCGGCTTTGCCCTGTGGGGGCTGGTGGCGCCGGCGGCCATGACTGCGGTGTCCTTTGCGGTGACCGGCGCCGTACTCGGCAGCCTTGGCTGGCTCATTCTGCTGGGATCGACAGCGGCTCTCGTGCTGATCTGCTGGCTTGGACTTGGGCCGCACCGCACTGTCAGGCTCGGGAAGCCCGGAGAACTGCCGGCTTTTTCCGTCGCCTCGTGGATTGCCATGCTGTTTGCCGCCGGCATGGGAACGGGGATGGTCGTCTGGGGCGTGGCCGAGCCGGTTACCCATCTGCTGAAGCCACCCGGGGGCGCCGCAATGCCGACGGCGGCGGCCGCGCGGCAAGCCATGGTGCTCACCTATCTGCACTGGGGCTTTCATGCGTGGGCGATCTACGCGCTTTGCGGCCTGGTGATTGCCTGGTTCAGCTTCCGGTCCGGGCGGCCGGCGCTGGTGTCGGCGCCGCTGCATGGCATGCTTCCCGGGCGATTCGGGCTGGCGCTGGAAGTGGGCGCCGACAGTCTCGGCATTCTGGCGGTTACGTTCGGGCTGGCGGCAACGCTGGCGATGGGCCTGCTCACACTGGGCTCCGGACTGTCAGCATCCGGCCTCGGGCCGCTGCCGGACTGGGGCTTGCCGATGGGACTGGTTCTGGTTGGAGCGGCGGCGCTGCTGTCGGCATTGTCGGGCGTTGGCAGGGGCATCCGCATCCTGTCCGATATCAATATCCTGCTTGCACTGTTGCTGCTGTTTGCCGTTCTGGCGCTGGGGCCGACCGCTACGCTGCTGTCCATCCTCGTAGACAGTGTCGGCGCTTATCTGTGGCAGCTTCCGGAGCTCGCATTTCGGCTGCGACCGCTCGAGGGCGGCGCACAGTGGACGCAAGACTGGACGCTCACCTATCTTCTCTGGTGGCTGGCCTGGGGGCCGTTCGTCGGCGTGTTCATCGCGCGCATCAGCCGCGGGCGCACCGTGGGCGAATTCGTGGCCGGGGTGGTGCTGGTGCCGACGCTCGGCTCGATGCTGTGGTTTGCGGTGATGGGGGGCAGCGGGATGCTCGCGGTGATGGCAGAGGGCCCCGGCGGCCCGCTGGCAGGCGCTGTTGTTCGCGAACCGACATCGGCCACCATCCTGCTGCTTGCCACCCTGCCGATGGGCGAGATTCTGGGCTGGCTCGCGATGCTGCTGCTGCTCATATTCGTGATCACGTCAGTCGACTCGGCGATTTTCGTGCTGGGCATGATGAGCTCGGGCGGCGCTGAGAATCCGCCTCTGCTTGCCCGGCTGGCGTGGGGTGTCGCACTCCTGATGCTGGCGGCTGCGATGCTGTCGGTGGCGTCGGTGGAGGCGGCGAGGGCCATGGCGATCCTGGGCGCGCTGCCCTATCCGGCCATCCTGCTGTTGCAGACGATCGCCTTGCTGCGCGACATGCGGGCCAGATCCTAGCCGCCGAGCACCACGGCAAAGTCATCCCCGGTCCACGCCTGCACACTGTCGAAACCACTCTCGGAGAGCAGAGTCTCGAGCCGCTCGACTGTCCATTTGGTGGAGATTTCGGTCAGGATTCGCGCGCCTTGCGGGAAGTGCCGCATGCCGCCCGGCCATCGCACGTCCATCGCCGATGCGGCCTCCAGCCACATTTCGATGCGCGCCAAAGCCGCATCGTAGCGCGCGACATGATGCCATTGCGCAATCTGAAAATCCGCTCCGAAGCGGCGGTTCACGACATTGAGCGCGTTGCGATTGAAGGCTGCGGTAACGCCGGTTGGATCGTCATATGCCGCTACCAGGAGAGATGGGTTGCGCACCAGATCGGCGCCAAGCAGCAGGGCCGAACGGGGGATTGCCGCCTTCAGGCTTGCCAGAAAATGCGCCGCTTGCGCTGGCGAGAAATTGCCGATCGAAGACCCCGGATAGAAGAACAGAGCAGGGCGGTCGGCAAACTCCGGTGGCAGCTGAAATCCGCTGGCAAAATCCATCGCCAGCCCGCGAACCTCGCCGGGCCAGCTCCCCGCAACCCGATCGAGAGCGGAGGCCAGAAAACCCGCTGATATGTCGACGGCCAGATATCGGGTGGGTCGCAGCAGCGGCAGCAGGCCTTCTGCCTTGGCGCAATTGCCCGCTCCCAGATCGACGAGCTGGAAATCCGCGCCGAGCCGGGCCCGGATTTCTTTGGCCATGGCTTCGGCGTGCGCGTGGAAGATGGCAGCCTCCGCCCGCATCAGGCCATAATCTGGAAGCGCCGTGATCGCCTCGAACAACTGGCTGCCCAGCTGGTCATAAAAGTGGCCGGATGCGATGTGCGGCGGCGTGTCCATCAACCCGGCTGTGAAGGCTGCGAGCGCATCCTCGCTTTGCCCGGCGATCGTGACGACGCGCTCCTGCCGGCTCGCGACAGCATCCCGCGCGAGGCGCAGCCCCGAAAACTGCCAGCGCGTGCCGGGCGGGAAGAAGTTGCGGTAGGTTGCGCGGATATGGGCCGCCGGGGTGACACAGGAACCGCCACGCAGCACCTGCTGTCCCACCATGAACTTGCCGTTGTATTCGCCGACCGCACCTTCAGCGGGTTGATAGCCTGGATAGGGCTGATAATCGGATCGGGTCCATTCCCAAACATCGCCGAACATCTGCTGCAGGCCCGGCTGGCGACTGTCAGCGGCCAACGGGTGAAATGTCCGGCCATCCAGAAAATTTCCCAGCAGCGGCAGACTTGCAGCCGCCACCTCCCATTCGGCTTCGGTCGGCAGCCGTGCGCCTGCCCAGCGGGCATAGGCTTCGGCCTCGTAGAAGCTGACATGGGCAACCGGTGCATGCCGGTCCAGCGGAGCTTCACCGTGCAGCGTGAAACAGAACCAGCCATCGTCCAGCTGCCGCCAGTAGAGCGGTGCGATCCATTGCTCGGCCTGCGCCTGCGCCCACCCCGCAGACAGCCACAGATTCGGCCGACGATAGCCACCATCGGCGATGAATTCCGCCCATTCGCCGTTCGACACTGGCCGACTCTGCAAAGCAAACGGTTGCAGGTGCACGCGGTGCCGGGGCCCCTCATTGTCGAAAGAGAATCCGTCGCCGGCGTGGCCGATACCGTGCAGGCCGCCGCCGAATTCTATCCATCGTGGCGCGTCGGGGGCAATCGACTTCAACGGCCAGCGGCCTGCATAGGCGGGCTGGAGCGGGTTCTGCGACAGCAAATGCTTCACATCGGTGAGCATCAGTTCCTGATGCTGTTCTTCATGGGCGATGCCGAGCTGCACCAGTGCGTGCGTGGGCTGATCCAGGCCACCGGCAAGGTCACCGGCAAGCAGGTCTGCCATTGCCGCGTCGACATGGGCGCGCCAGGCGAGCACGCGCTCCAGTGTCGGCCTGCTCAGCATCCCGCGGCTGCTGCGGGGAAATGGCTCGCAAACGCCTGTATAGTAGGAGTTGAACAGATCGCGGAAGGCCGGGTCGAACGGAGCCCGCCCGGCCGGGCACAGCAGGAAGGTTTCGAAGAACCAGCTGCTGTGTGCAAGATGCCACTTTACCGGACTGGCATCCGGCATGGATTGCGCCTGGCAATCCTCAGCCGTCAGTGGCGCGGCAATGGACAGGCTGGTGGCTCGCACGCTGCAAAAACGGTCGAGCAGCGTCGTTGCAGGCTGCAGCCTCGGCTTCGCTGCCCCTCGGGCCGGATCATACGCCATCTTTGCCTGCTCCTGACGCCTCGGCCTGCTATACCGCCAGACGGGCGCATTGTTCCAGCATGCGAATTGGTCGCAGCCGGCGTGGGCAAAGCTGCCCGCTGGTTGACGCCCATTGGCCGGCGGCTTATTGCGCTGCGTGCCACCGGCAGTGGCCAAAGCATGGCGATCGTAGCTCAGTTGGTTAGAGCGCTGGTTTGTGGTACCAGAGGTCGCGGGTTCAAGACCCGTCGATCGCCCCACCTTCGGCAGGCCAGGACGGATCCAGAACGGATTTCGGTCGATCAGGACAAAGTACAATGCGCGATAGCGGATACGGGATTTTGCTTGGCATCGGCGTGGCGCTGGGTCTTGCCGGCGGACTGGTGGCGGGGCAGCCGTCGCTTGGAGTTGTGATCGGTATTGGCGCGGGTGCATTGCTGGCACTCGGCCTCAGGCTATATGGCGACCGGCCCAGATGATGCGTCCGATGATGCGCACGACATTGGCATCGCAATCATGGATGGCAGGATAGGCGGAATTGTCGCTCATGATCGAAAGCCGGTTGGTGACAGGATGGAAACTGATGCGCTTTATCAGCACGCCGAAATCGGTGCGGATGGCATAGATGCCGTCCCTCGCGGCCGCCAGTTCGGCGCAATCGATCAGCACCGCATCTCCATCGACAAGTGTGGGGACCATGGAATCCCCGCGCACGCGCCATGCCGACAGTGATCCCGGGCTGCAGGCGCCCGTCAAACCGGTGAAGCTTGGATCGACGGTGAGCACACCAGCGTCCGCATGGGATTGGGTGCCTTCGATCAGAAACGGGATCTGCATATAGGGATTTGCCTGCGATCCATGCGGAGCAAGCAGCCGGCAGGGCACAGCATCAGCGACCGAAACATCCGGGGCACCAAGCAATCTTTCGCTGATGCCGAAATGCTGCGCCAGCAAATGGCGATCTGATTCGGCCAGCCGTCGAGGCACGCCGCGCTTGATAAATTGCTGAAGATACGCTGAATTTCGCCCGATCATGCGGGAAAGTGCAGCATAGCCCACGCCCGACGTGCGGATAAGGCTCTCCAGCCGCTGCCGTACGGCATCTTCCTGCATGTGTACGGACCTCCTCTCCTGATCCTTACACGACTTATCTATCACATTTTTTTCCTAGACTAGTAGGAAAATAACAACCAATTTGGCGATATTCCGAGTCGCAGCCAGCAAACAGGTCGCCAGAAGAGACCAGTTGGACAGACAAGGGGCAGGGGTCGTTTCGAGGAGTCTCAAGACAATGAGCCTGTTGTACGCCATCGAAACCTGTCTGCGCGCGACGAAAGTTCCGCCATCGCGATTTGGCCGTGAGGCTGTGAAGGATCCAAGGCTGGTTCATGATCTGCGCCGGGGGCGCCAGCCTGGCGCTGCTGTCGAGCATCGTGTTCGCGCCCATATCGCAGCGATGCTTGCGGCGAGCGAGGCAAAGATGCGCTCTCCGCAAAGATGTCTGGTGTCTATCGGCACCTGCTCGCCATCCGCAACCATGCTGCGGGGGGCATATTGATGCGCTCCAATCTGACCAACGCCCATATCCGTCTGCTGCGGGCGGTTCGAGCGACCATTGCGGCCGATCCGTGGTTCGCCGCCTGGTGTCCGCAAGCTGCAGCCAGCAGCGACGCCGGTTTCGACGACTTCGAAACCGGCCTGCATGCCGGCAGCTCGAGTGCTCCGACACTTGTGATTGAGGATTTTGCCAGCGAGCCGTGGGCAAGCCTGACCTTCAGCGGCATGCGCCACAGTCTGGCAATTCGCCTGCATGGCCCGCAGCTGGCAGTGGAATCTGCCTATGATCGGCTTGAGTGTCTGCTCACGGAGCCTGACCTGGATATTCACGGTCATTTTCTGGCAGACATGGAACTGGTTGAAAGTGAAGGTGAAATACATCCAGATGGGAGCATGAGCCTGGGGATCCAATTTGAAGCGTTAACGATAGAAGAATAGGAAATTGATGCAAGGTGGGCCACCGCCAGCATCAGCAACTGAACCCCGGGGGATTGGGACAAGGCGTTTGGTTTGCGCGGTGTCCCGTTTGCCTT
>JBBRKH010000142.1:0-6318 GCA_038217965.1 Sphingomonadales bacterium
AACCGGCGTGACCGACGGCTCGCTGCTGGACGGCGTGAAGCGCTACAAGAACGGTCGCATCACGACACACAGCGTGGTGATGCGCGCGTCTTCCGGCACCGTGCGCTGGGTGAAGGGGGACCGGCGGGGCGATCCCAAGCACGGCTGAGGCTCGCCGAAGCAAAGGCTGCGCACGTATGCAAACCGAGGCAGGCCGTGAGCAGCACGCGCGTCTGACACTGCCAACGGAGCTTGACACGGCATAGGCAACGCCCGACGTCCGCAGCATGAACGACCTCGTGTTCAATGTGGCGGCGTCTGCAACTGGCCGCGCCTGGCAGTGGCGCGCCGCCCCGTTGCCATTGGGCGAAGCGGCGCGGATGGGGACGGACGACCTGGCCGCCGCCCTGTTTCTGGCGCGGGGCTGCGCGCCAGCCGATGTGGCGAGGCTGCTGAAGCCCACATTGAAGGACTGGATGCCCGACCCGTCCGTGTTTCGTGACATGGATGCAGCCGCCGTGCGGATCGCAGATGCGGTGCAGACAGGCGAGCGGATCACGGTGTTCGCTGACTATGATGTGGATGGGGCAACTTCTGCTGCCATCCTCATCCGACTGCTGCGGCAGCTTGGAGCCTCGCCAGGGCATTATATCCCGGACCGCATGCTGGAAGGCTATGGGCCATCGGTGGATGCGCTGCTGGCGCTGCGTGCGGAAGGAACGCAGCTGCTCCTGCTGCTGGATTGCGGCACCCAGGCGTTCACCGAGCTGGAAGCAGCGAAAGCCGCAGGGCTCCAGGTGATCGTGGTCGATCATCACAAGGCATCGACCGCCCTGCCAATGGCCATCGCGCTCGTCAATCCGAACCGGCTGGACGAGACGCAGGAGGCGGCAGCATTCGGCCATCTCTGCACGGCAGGGCTCGCATTTCTGCTGGCGGCGGCGGTCAACCGCGAACTGCGCAGACGCGCATTCTTTGCCGACCGGGCGGAGCCGCGACTGTCCGAAATGCTTGACATCGTGGCACTGGGGACGGTGGCCGATGTGGTCCCGCTGCTGGGCCTGAACCGGGCATTTGTCTCGCTCGGTCTGAAGCGGATGGCGGATCGGCGCAATCCGGGCATTTCGGCGCTGTTCGATATCGCCGCGCATGATCGGGCGCCACAGGCGGAAGACCTGGGGTTTGTTCTGGGGCCGCGGATCAACGCCGGCGGGCGTGTGGGCAAGGCCGATCTGGGTGTGCGCTTGCTGACGACGGACGACCGGCAGGAGGCCGCCATGCTCGCCGAAGAGCTGGACCGGCTGAACGTTGAGCGGCGGGCGATCGAAGCGGCAGTAACGGAGGAGGCGCTGGCGGCGTCGGCACAGCATGGCAATTCGGCGGTCGCCGTTCTGGCTGGCGAGGGCTGGCATCCCGGTGTTGTGGGGATTGTGGCGGCGCGTGTGAAGGAACGGCTGGGCAAGCCAGCCCTTGTGATTGCGGTTGGCGCGGACGGCGTCGGCAAGGGATCGGGCCGCTCGGTGGAAGGGGTGGACCTGGGCGCCGCCATTCTCGCGGCAAAGGACGCAGGCGTGGTGCTGGCGGGCGGCGGGCATGCGATGGCGGCCGGCGTGACCGTCGCTGCCGGTGGCATCGATCGGCTGGCGACATTCCTGAACGAACGGCTGGAAGGGGCGGTGGCGGCCGCAAGCGTCGGCCGATCGCTCAATGTCGACCTTGCAGTATCCCCGGCCGGTGTGTGCACGGCGCTGGCCGACGCCTTGAAAAGTGCGGCGCCCTATGGGCAGGGCTGGCCCAGCCCGCGCGTTGCGACCGGCCCGCTCCGGTTGTTGAAGGTGGACAGGGTGGGCAAGACCGCGCCGGGCGAGCACGTCCGCTTTGTCGGTGTCGGCGCGGATGGCGGCCGGGTGCAGGGCGTGTCGTTTCGCACCGCCGACACTCCGCTTGGGCAGTATCTGCTTTCGGCAGGCGATGCCCAGGTCTATCTTGCTGGCCGGGTTGTGCTCAGCGAATGGCAGGGCCGGGTGCGCGCCGAACTTCACCTTGACGACGCTGCCCCCGCCCGCTAATTCGCCGCCTCTCCCGCGAAGCCGGCCACTTCGTCTAGCGGTCCAGGACGTCGCCCTTTCACGGCGAAAACACGGGTTCGATTCCCGTAGGGGTCACCATTCTGATATCGCAGCATTTGTTTCGGCCTGACTTGGCACCTTCGGCCTTTGCGCCAAAGTGGCGGAGCGTCTATCCATCAGTGATGATCATGCGTTTCCTGCTTCCAGCCCTGTTGCTGCTGGCCCAACCCGTATCAGCCCAGCTACCGCCTGCGCCGCCGGTTTCCGAACAGCCGGCTCCCCCCCAGCTATCACAGCTCGATCCCGCGCGCCCAGGGTGGAGCAATGCTGCCGCGAGCGATCTTCTGGAAGCCGTTCGGGCATCTGGCGCGGAAGGCCTTTCGCCCGCGGACTATGGCGAGAACGCGCTCGCAGCCGCGTTGCGGTTGGCCGATCCGCAAGCCATCGCAAACGCCGCCACAAGAAGCTACCTGTTGCTTGCCCGAGCCTATTTGCAGGGCCAAACGCCCGGGTCCGCCCGCCGCGAATGGCATCTCAGCGTGCCAAAGGCCGAGCCGACCATGCTTCAGATGACCATGGACCTGGCGCTCCGCTCGGACACGGTTCGGCAGAGCCTTGAAGCGATGCTGCCGACCCACCCGCACTATGCCGCACTCAAGGAATCTCTCGCCGCCACGACCGATCCCGGTATGCGCGCGACACTGCGCGCCAACATGGACCGTTGGCGCTGGATGCCGCGCAGACTGGGCGAAACGCACATCCTTGTGAACGTACCCACCTTTGAGCTGGAACTGGTGCGGGACGGTGAAATCATCGCTACACACCGGATCATCGTCGGCAAGAAACAGACACCCACGCCGCAATTCTCCACCGTCGCCACTGGCGTCATCCTGAATCCTCCCTGGGTAGTCCCGCAAAGCATCATTCGGGAAAGCGTCGGCAGCCTCATCCGCCGCAGCCCTTCAACGGCACGCGCTCGCGGCTACACGTGGACAAGCAGTGGCGGGCTATTTGTCAGCCAGAATCCGGGGCCGGGGAATGCGCTTGGTCAGATGAAGATCGATATGCCCAACCCCTACGCCATCTTCCTGCACGATACGCCGTCGAAAGCCCTGTTCGACAGGAAGGTCCGTGCCTTTTCGCACGGCTGCATCCGTACCCACAGGGCGCTCGATTTCGCCGGAACGCTGCTGGCAGACGTTCCTGGCTGGGGTGCCGCGCGGATCGCTCAAGTCGTGAAAACACGGGAGACGACGAAGGTTCCGCTGGCCCGGCAGATCCCGCTCCATGTCGTCTATTTCACGGCGCTTCCCGGCCCCGAAGGCAAGATTCTGATCCACCCGGATATCTACGGGCGCGACGCGCCCATCATCAAATCGCTAGCGAAGGACGCTTCCGATGCGGATCAACTCGTGCTGGCCGAGCACGATTGTCATACGGAAATGCCAAACCGGCCTGCGTAAAGCAGGTGCCCCGGCCCCAGCCGCGTCAGCATTTCGTCCAGGCTGTCATCGCCGAAGGCAAAGCAGCCTTCAGAACGGCCGATCTTGCCATGCTGCCGCACCATCGCGGCCGAAACATACCAGGCGCCATGGATCACGATGGCGCGCGGTTCAGCATTGCTGTTCTGCGCCTCGAGGCCGATAAGTCGCTGCGAACGACCATGTTTGCCGGAATAGTAAGCGGAGGTCAGGTAACCGCCCGCCGAAGAGGCGTTGGACCCGGGATCATTGGAAAAGCGCTCCACCCAGCCCGAGTGCGCCGGATCGGACCCGCGCCCATGCGACACCAGATGCGACGTCGCACGACCGCCGGCGATATCGACGAGATAGAAGCGCTGCGCCCGCGACGGAGCGGCAAAATCAGCGATCGCGATCACTTCGGTCTCTCGAATGCTCGCCGCGTGGCGCTGCAAGCCTTCATGGGCGACGTCTGCAAGCGTGCGGCCCTTCTGCTTCAGCGACGCAGCCGCAAAGGAGGGACTGGCCACTGAACCAACGGCCGCCCCGACGATGGCGGCACCCAACATGGCCCTGCGGCTGAACATAGCTGACTCGCGATCTTCATTGCGCATGGGCACACAATAAGTTGCACGCATGGCTCCGGCAAGTCGCATGCGCCAAACCGTGCAATTTCACCGGGCGAACAGTCTTGCAGGCCGCAGAGATTCGGGGACAGAATTCCGGAAACGCCACACATGATTCCACACCCCCACCTGTCACGGTCGCCACAACCGCACCTCTGCAGGTGGTGCGACGTTCGGCAACATAGCGGAGAACCGGCTGAAGATTGATGAATGCTTGACCAGGTCTGGCGCTACCGGGTGGACGGCGCGATCGTTGCCGCACGGCTGTCCTCTGCGCAGTTGAGGGATTTCGCGCGCAACCATGTGCCGGTGGTTCTGTACAACCGCTTTGGCGGCTGGGCCACCTGTCCCCAGAGCTGCAACCGGCTGTCGAGTTCGGCCAATTGCACATATCCGATGCGTGGCTCAGGCGCGGAGCAGGCGGCGGGCGTTGTCTGCCAGGGGGGCGGCGAAGGTGGGCGGTTCGAAGCTTGCAGGCGCGTCCCAGCCGGCGAAGTTGGTGCCCCACACCATGCGGCCGGTGCCGACGCGCTCGACGAGGAGATCGAGGGCGCGGTCGTCGTGCATGTGGATATCGTACCAGATGCGGGCCATCTGCTCTTCGAAGGCGCCGTCTGGCTGCAGGTGGGCGGGAGCCCAGGGGCGTTTTCGGGCGGCGGCGCGCAGACGGCCCCAGATGAGGGCGATGGCGCCGCCGCCGTGGCTGATGCAGATATCAAGGCCGGGGTGGCGCGCCAGCACGCCGCCGAACAGCAGGGTGGCGACGGCGACCGTTTCCTGGGCGGTGAATCCGGCCATGATGTCGAGTTCGTAGCGGTTCAGCGCCGGGTGCCCTGGCGGACCGTCGATGCCTTCGGGGGCGGGATGCAGGAACAGCGGCACATCGAGCGCGACCAGGGTTTCGTAGAAGCGGTCCATCGCCGGATCGTCCAGGCCGTGCGGGAAGCCGGTGCCGATGTAGGCGGCGCGCATGCCGAGCGTGCCGACCGCATGGCGGAGTTCGGCGATGGCGGCATCGATATCCTGCATCGGCAGCGCGGCGGCGGCGCCGAGGCGGGCGGGGTGCTGCGCGACGAGGGCAGCGAGCGCCTCGTTGTGGTGGTGGCAGAAGGCGATGGCCTGGGCGGCGGGGATATGGTGGAAATAGGTGAGCGGGTTGGGCGAGAGCAGCTGCCAGTCTATGCCGGCGCGGTCCATGGCGGCGAGGCGGACATCGACGTCCATGAAGGCGCTGCCGCGGTAGCGCACGCCGCGCAGGACGTAGCGGCCGATGCGGAACAGGGGCGTGCCATCGGGTGCGGCCGTCAGCTCGGGGCCGAAGCTGCCGGCGGTGCCGAAGCTGGCCTCCAGGACGGCGTGCGCGTGGATATCGATCACCCGGGCGCTGGCGAGGCTCATGAATCGGGCTCGGTTCTTGCCATGCCGGGCAGCTTGACACCGGCGCTTTGCGTTGTGAAGCTTCGAAAGCAATATATGTGATGGAGCAGGCCCTGGTTCCCCTCAGCAGTCCCGACCGGCAGCATGTGGTGCAGCTTGCCTATCATGTCGCGGATATCGATGCGGCGGTCATCGGCTTTCACCGGCGCTTCGGCTGGGGCCCGTTTCTGGTGCGCCGGCATCTGCAGCTCGCCGATGTTTGCTATCGGGGCCTGCCGACGACGCTGGATATCAGCGTGGCGCATGGGCAGGCGGGGCCGGTGCAGATCGAGCTGGTGATGCAGCATTGCGACCGCCCATCGGCGTTTCGCGACATGTTCGGGCGGGAGGATGAGGGGCTCCATCATGTGGCGCTGCTGCCGGAGGATCATGATGCGATGGTGGCGCATTTCGTGCGGCTGGGGTTTGCGGTGACGACCGAACTGCGGACGGCCGAAGGACGTGGCGCCGCGTATGTGGATACGCGCCCAGCGCTTGGGCATATGGTGGAAATCTATCGGGTGAATGCAAGCCTGCACGCGCTTTATGCGCGGGTGGCGGGCCTGCGGGACGATTGGGACGGCCGGACCTTGGCCATCGAGGATTGATGCGGCGCACGATGCCGTGATGATCGGCCCGGGCGCTGGCATTTCCAATGCAGATGCCTTTCCAATGCAGATGCTGTGGCATTGCCAATGCCGGGGCCGGGGCGCTATCCGCAGGCGCGGGGGCCATGCCGCCCCGAACGGCGAAGTTGGAAGGACAGGC
>JBBRKH010000143.1:0-6243 GCA_038217965.1 Sphingomonadales bacterium
CGTTGATCTTCACGAGGAAGTTGCGGCCGATGGCCATGGGTTCGAGTTCGGGGTGGTTGATGTTGGCGGGGATGATGGCGCGGCCGCGGGCGATTTCGGAGCGCACGAACTCCGGGGTGACGAATTCGGGAATTTCGGCGCCGAAGGCTTCACCGTCGGCGATTTTTGCGCGGGCTTCGGCTAGCGCCTCCTTGCGACCGAGATTTTCGCGGATGGCGACATATTCCATTTCTGGCGTGATCATGCCGCGGCGGGCGTAGGCGATCTGGCTAACGGCCTGGCCGGCTTTGGCACGCAGCGGGCGCATGTTCGGGCTGGGGAAGGGGGAGAGGGTGCGGGCGGCAGATTTTGTGAAAATGCCATTGTCTTCGGGCTTTATCTGGCGGCCTTGATACTCCTCCACGTCATTGCGGGCGCGAACCCAGGCGTCGCGGGGGCGGGCCAGGCCTTTTGCGATGTCGATGTGGACATTCTGATCGGTGTAGGGGCCGGTGGTGTCGTAGACGCGGACGTTGGGCTCGTTTGCGCTGGGTTCGAGGCGGATTTCGCGCAGCGGGACGCGGATTTCGGGGTGCAGCATGCCGGCGATGTGGACCTTGCTGGAGGCAGGGAGCGGACCTGTGGTGACGGCTGTTTCGATGGGGCTTGCGATGTCGGCCATGTGTCTCACTCTCGCTTGGCGCGGGTGGGGCTGGAATGTGCCAACGCCCTCCCTACGCCGGGTTAAACCGGATCAGGTTCGACGGGTCGCAGAATGGCGTCTGCCTCTCAGCCGCGCGGATAGCGGCCCCCCGGGGATAGATCGTGAGCATAGCGTGGGTGGGCAGCGTGTGAAAGCGTTATTGTCCGGACGCATGCGGAACCGATGCTGTCGTGATCGGGAGCCGATCCCGGCGCGTGAGGGCAACCACATGGATTGCATCAACCCGCCTGCCCTGCCAACGGGGCGCGATGCTGATTGGTCATGCCGTGCAGGCGAAGCAATTTCAGGAGGCCGTGGCCAGCGGCCGCCTGCACCATGCCTGGCTGCTGGCGGGGCCAAAAGGCGTTGGCAAGGCCACATTTGCCAATGCGGCCGCGCTGGGCTTGCTGACCGGCAATGCCGGAATGGATACCGACCCGGAGCATCCGGCTGCCCGCTTGGTGTCGGCCAGCACCCACCCGGATCATCGCGTGCTGGCACCGCCAGAGGAGGGCAAGGGAAGCCGGCAGCAGATCATTCCGATCGATGATGTGCGCGCGCTGAAGTTGATGCTGCACGAGCATCCGGCTCTGGCTGAATGGCGAACGATAATTGTCGACAGCATCGATGATATGGAGCGGCCATCGGCAAATGCGTTTCTGAAGGAGCTGGAGGAGCCGCGGCCGAAAACCGTGTATTTTCTGGTCAGCCATTCCCCGGGACGGTTGCTGCCGACGATCCGGTCGCGGTGCCGGATGTTGCGGTTTGGCCTGCTGGACCAGTCAGACGCGCTCGCGGTGTTGCGCCACGCCATGCCCGATGCGGATGAGGCTGCACTTGCCGGGCTTGTGGCGCTGGCGGCCGGAGCGCCCGGCGAAGCGTTGCGCACCGCAGATGCCGATATTGTCGGGCTGATGCGCGCGATTGATGGCGTGATGCACGGCGGGGATGCGGCGGGTTTTGCCCGGCAGTTTCAGCCCGTGGGCGCGATACCGCGCTTTGACGCTTTGCTTGTGTTGGCGCCGAGGCGGCTTGCGGAAGCGGCACGACAGACGCCTTCTGTCGCCATTCTGGATTCCTGTGGACGCGCGTCCGAGCTGTGCGGCTCGGCGGTGAAGCTTGCCTATGACCGGGTTCAAGTGGCATTCGAACTTGCAAAGCTGCTGGCCGAGGCCGGCCACCTCGCCGGAAAGTGAATGTGCCTGCCATGTCGCGCTACATCGTTACCACCGCGATCCATTATCCCAACGGGCGGCCGCATATCGGTCATGCGTACGAGATGGTTGCCGCGGACTGGCTGGCGCGCTTTGCCCGGGCGGATGGGCGGGAGACATATTTTCAGACGGGCACCGACGAATACGGCCTGAAGATTGCCCAGGCGGCGGCTGCTGCGGGCGTGGGGCGCAAGGCGTTTGTGGACGAAATGTCATCGCATTTCAAGGGCATGGCGGAACAGCTTCAGATCAGCTTCGATCGCTTTATCCGCACGACGGATGTGGACCATCTGGCGACTTGCCAGGCTCTGTGGAAGCAGATGGCAACGGCCGGGGACATTTATCTCGGGCGCTACGAGGGGTGGTATTCGGTTCGCGACGAAGCCTATTATGACGAGGATGAGCTGGTGGTGGCCGATGACGGCACCAAGCTTGCACCATCGGGAACTGCGGTTGAGTGGACGGTGGAGGAAAGCTGGTTCTTCCGGCTTTCGCGCTTTCAGGAGCCTTTGCTGGCGCTGTATGCGGCGCAGCCGGATTTCGTGATGCCGCCGAGCCGCCTGAACGAGATGCGGGCGTTTGTGGAGCGCGGTTTGCGGGATCTTTCGATCAGCCGGACCAGTTTCGACTGGGGCGTTCCGGTTCCCGATTCACCGGGCCATGTGATGTATGTGTGGATGGACGCGCTGACCAATTACCTGACGCCTTCGGGGTGGCCGGAGGCAGACTGGCAGGCGAAGTGGCCGGCGGACCTGCACGTGCTGGGGAAGGATGTTGTTCGCTTTCATGCGATTTATTGGCCGGCGTTTCTGCTGTCGGCGGGTCTGCCGCTGCCGAAGCGGATTTTCGGGCATGGGTTTTTGCTGAACCGCGGCGAGAAGATGTCGAAATCGCTGGGCAATGTGGTGGCGCCGGCCGACCTTGTGGACAGCTTCGGGGTTGATCCGCTGCGCTATTTCATGCTGCGGGCGATCCAGTTCGGGCAGGATGGCGAATGGAGCCACGAGGCGATCGGGCGGCGGATCAATGCCGATCTGGCGAACGATCTGGGCAATCTGGCGCAGCGGACGCTGGCGATGATTGCGAAGAATTGTGAGGGGAGGGTGCCTGCCAATGCGCCCGCTACGGAAAGCGATGCGGCGCTGATGGCGGAGCTGGCGCCGATGCTGGCGGAATGTCGCGAGGCACATGACGCGGTGCGCCCCGATCTGGCGCTGGATGCCATCTGGGCGCGGGTGACGGCGACCAACCTGTATCTGAACGAGAATGCGCCGTGGGTGTTGCGCAAGAGCGATCCGGCGCGGGCGGATGTGGTGCTGTGGCACGCGGCCGAGGCGGTGCGCAGAATCGCGCTGCTGGTGCAGCCTGCCATGCCGGACAGCGCGGGGCGGTTGCTGGATCAGCTGGCGGTGGCGGCGGACGCGCGGAAGTTTGACGCGATCGGGGATGCGCTGGTGCCGGGGACGGTGCTGCCTGCGCCGGTGGGGGTTTTTCCGCGGTGGGTGGCGGTGGAGCAGGCTTAGGGCTTTTGCGCGATGGTTGCGCGGGAGGTCCCGGCTTTCGCTGGGACGACGGTATTCGTTTGCGCTGGGGGTTTAGCAGTTTCTGATGGTTTCGCTGAAGCGCATGCCGTTGCCAGTGGTTATGTTGAAGGTGGCGCTGCCGCCGCCGGCAAAGACCTGAACGAGGCCGGGGCTGGCGCAGGCGAGCACGGCGAGCACGGCGCGGGCGGCGGGGCGGCCGGTTTCGAGGCCTGCATCATCCACCAACACGTCCATTGCGGTGTCATAGACGATTGCGGTGTCGGTTGTTCGGACCGC
This sequence comes from Sphingomonadales bacterium, assembly GCA_038217965.1. Classification (GTDB taxonomy): domain Bacteria; phylum Pseudomonadota; class Alphaproteobacteria; order Sphingomonadales; family Sphingomonadaceae; genus Sandaracinobacteroides. The sequence continues at coordinate 3,717 of JBBRKH010000143.1, forward strand.
CGTTATGCGCCAGTCGTTTGCCAGCGCGATGGGGAGCACCGCACGTTCCTGGGCCGCGACGGCGGCAATGACCAGCGATAGCGGGGTTGGTGCGGCGGCAGGAGGCGGGGCCGGGGGGCCGGAATCCTCCGCAACCGGCGCTGGGCCGTCAGGCCCGGGCGTTACGGGCTCGGGCATTACAGGCTGATCGATGGGCGGGCTGTAGATTTCCTCTACTACGGGTTGCGGGGCCATATCGCCGTTCACGATCCCGATGACGGCAAGCCCGCCGACCGCGCCGCCCGCCCATTTCAACCAGGTCGGAAAGCCCGATTTCGTCTCCGGTTCAGGCACAATGTCATCGGTGCGCTTCCTGCGCTGCTTTTCCCGCTCTTTTTCCTCCTGCTCCCGGGCTTCCAGCTCCTGGCGTTTGCGGCGCAGTTCGGCTTCTTCGGCACGGTGGCGCTGCTGCCGTCCTTCTTCTTCGGTGTCGCGCTGGCGCCGGTCGCGGTCGGACTTTTCGCGGGTTAGGCGTTCGGACTCCAGCAGCTTCAGCTGAAGGGCTTGCTGCTCCTGCTCTTCGCGCTGCTTGTCATGCGACGGCTCGTCATCGTCTTTCTGCAGCCCGAGGCGGGCCAGCGCACGCTCGGCGGCTGTTGTGACAAGCACGGTTTCGTCGAAACTCAGTTTGCGGAGCGCAGCGATCGCCAGGCGTTTCTGGGTCTGGTCCGGGCCGTTCGCAATGCCCATCAGCCGGTCCACGGCACTGGCGCGGACGAGGCTGTCCTGGCTGTGGATGGCCTCATCGATCTCGTCCGGCAGTTCGGCCAGCGCAACCGGATTGCGCGCCAGCTGCACCGAGCCGGGCAGCCGGCTCAGCAGCCGCTGCGGCGTCTGGCCGATGCCGTCTTTCTTCAGGCCGCGCCGCGCGTAGGTGAACAGGTTTTCCAGCGTGATCCAACCGGTTCCCTGCGGATCGGCCTGTCCGGTTTCGATGCCTTCGATGATGTGGCGGGTGAACTGCGACTGCACGCCTTCCAGTCCGCATTCGCTGGCCTTTTCCTGCGCCAGCTGGTTGCCGGCGGACGCTGTGAAGATGGCGATGCCTTCGTCTTCGTCGACGGCTTCCGCGTCGCCGGTGAAATCCTGCGCCGCCACATCGATGTCGAGCGACTTGAAATTGGCGTCTTTCGAAAAGGCGCCGCTGAAGCAGGTGTCGACGAACACGATCTGCTTCGTCGCCCGGCTGTCGCGCATGCAATTGTGGAAGAAGCGCGCCTCGACGGCGGTGGCGGCGAGCGCATCGATGATCGTATCGCGGGCGATGAAATGCAGATTGCCACGGCGGTCCTTTTGGCCATGGCCCGACACGAGCATCAGCAGCAGGTCGTCCGGCTCTGCCGCGGAGAAGAAGCGTTCGGTGGCGATCTTGATGGCGCCGGCGTCACAATCTGCGCACAGCACTACCTCATAGCCGCCCACATCGGAGCGTTCGAGCAGGGATTTCATGCGCTTGCCGTCGGACACGGGCGATTTCAGCGGCGGGATGCGCGTGTCGGCGAAATCACCATTTGCAAGGATAATGGCACGCTTTGCCATGCGCCAGTCAGCCCTGCGTCCGCGCTGCCATGCCGCTTAATATGGCAAGGATTTCGGCCGGCGGGGTGCCACCCTCCCATTCCAGCTCGGATTCGCCGGCCTTCAGGCGAATTTTCGTGCCGGGTGGCTGGCGGGTGAGCCATTCGCTGACCGTGCCCACCAGCGACGGGATGACGGTGGCGCCTGCCTTGATGAACAGGCCGAGCACTTCGATGCCGAGCGATTTCGAGCCTTCGGGGGCCGGGCCACCGGTTGCCCGGGTGGCCACCGCGCCGCGCACGGCGGCAACTTCCTCAAGCAGGTTGTAAAGCGTCTCCTCGTCGGCCCCACTGCCTTCGAGCGCAATGTGGAATGTGTTTGCTGCCAATTTTGTCATGCTGGCCCCTCGCCCGAAGCCGCAGACGATACCGCGAGGGAGGGGGGCTGTCCAGACGGGAGGGCAGGCCGGCCTTGCAGGCGCATTGCACTGGCGCGGATTTGCACCCAAATGGGCGGCATGCTGATCGATAGCCATTGCCATCTGAACTATGCCGGCCTGGCGGAGGACGAAGCCGGCGTGGTTTCGCGGGCGCGTGACGCGGGCGTTACGGGAATGATTTCGATCTCGACGCGCGTCAGCGAGTGGGATGCGGTGATTGCCGGGGCGGAGCGGCACGCAGACGTTTTTGCAACCGTTGGCGTGCATCCGCACGAGGCCGACCTGCATCCCGACACCGATACCGTGCGGCTGGTGGATGCCGCGCGGCATGGGCGCGTTGTGGGCATCGGCGAAAGCGGGCTGGACTATTACTACGACAAATCCGATCGGGCACGGCAGCGGGCGAGCTTTCGCGCGCACATTGCAGCCAGCCGGGAGACGGGCTTGCCGCTGATCGTGCACACGCGCGATGCGGAAGCCGACACTGCGGACATCCTTGCCGACGAGATGCGGCAGGGCGCCTTTCCGATG
>JBBRKH010000144.1:0-6238 GCA_038217965.1 Sphingomonadales bacterium
GGCTGATCGGCATCGCCTTTGCCGCCACGGCGATGCTGGCGCTGGCCGGCATGGTCGTCGCGCTCGATGCCTATGGCCCCGTCACCGACAATGCCGGCGGCATTGCCGAAATGGCCGGCCTCGACGGCGAAGTGCGCGAGCGCACCGATGCGCTGGATGCCGTCGGCAACACCACCAAGGCGGGCACCAAGGGCTATGCCATCGGCTCGGCGGGCCTTGCGGCCCTGGTGCTGTTCGGTGCCTACACCACCGATCTCAGCAAGTTCTTCAGTGATGTGACCGTCGATTTCTCGCTCTCGAACCCGTATATCGTTGTCGGCCTGCTGCTCGGCGCTTTGCTGCCCTACATCTTTGGCGCAATGGCGATGACGGCGGTGGGTCGTGCGGCCGGCGCCGTGGTGGAAGAGGTGCGCGAGCAGTTCCGCACCAATCCCGGCATCATGCTGGGCACCTCCAAGCCGGATTATGCCCGAACAGTCGGCCTGGTGACGACGGCGGCGATCAAGGAAATGATCATTCCTTCACTGCTTCCCGTGGTGGCGCCGCTCGCGGTCTATTTCATCATCACAGCGGTTGCCGGCCAGGCCAACGGCTTTGCTGCGCTCGGTGCGCTGCTGCTTGGCGTCATCGTCAGCGGCATCTTTGTCGCCATCTCGATGACCAGCGGCGGCGGCGCGTGGGACAATGCCAAGAAGTATATCGAAGACGGCCACTATGGCGGCAAGGGCTCGGAAGCGCACAAGGCTGCGGTGACCGGCGATACCGTAGGCGATCCTTACAAGGATACCGCCGGGCCTGCCGTCAACCCGATGATCAAGATCACCAACATCGTGGCGCTGCTTCTGCTGGCGGCACTCGCCGCGCAGTGATCCAATTCGCCAGACACCTGTGCACCCGCGACGACTGTGTCGCGCGGGTGCCGGTTTTCGAACGGCTTGACGCCGCGTCCGCCTACTGCGGTGGACCGCCGCTCCCGCCGGGTATGCCGCCAACCTGACCGATATTCCCGAACAGATCCTCGATGATCCCAGTCTCCCGCCCAAGCGTCGGCGTTTTGTCTTTCTCCGGCGAAATGGTAGCCACCTGCTCCAGCCCGCGCCGGCTTACTTCGCTCACCGTGCCGTCTGCGGCAAATTTCACGATCAGTATATTCTGTACCGTGGGCACCGGGCGGCGGAATGCCAGCTGCGCCGTGTTGCGCGACACATAATACCAGACATTCTCGTCCCACTGGCCCATTGTCGTCGGCCGGCCGAGCGCCTTCTGCACGGATTCTTTGGTGTCGACGCCGGGTTGCACCGAAGACAGCAGCTGTTCGTCGGCCACATAGCCCTGGTTGTTGGGAATGCGGCTGCAGGCACTGCCCGCAAGCCCGAGCGCAAGCAGCAGCGGCAAGGATATATAAGGCGAAACAGGCATCGATGAACTCCGGATGCGACCTCGGCAGCGCTTGCGGCCCGGCCCAACGCGCGTCATATGCGCTGTCCATTGCCCCCGCGCAAGGCGGGCGCTGCTCCACCCGTCGCAGCCGAAAGTGCCGCCGATGTCTTTCCTCTCCCGCCTGCTGCAACCCAAGGCACCGCCATTGATAGACCTCTGGGCTGCCATTGTAGCCGAGGCGCGCCAGCCGATCTGGTACACCCGCCATGCCGTCGCCGACTCGGTCGACGGGCGCTTCGACATGGTGGCATTGGTCACGTCGCTCGTGCTCCTGCGGCTGGAGCGGGACGACCAGCGGCAGGAAACCGCCTGGCTCACGGAATGCTTCGTCGACGACATGGATGGCTCGCTTCGACAGATTGGCATCGGCGACATGGTGATCGGCAAGCATGTCGGCAAAGCGGTCGGTGCGCTTGGCGGCCGGCTGGGTGCCTACCGCCGTGCGCTGGGCGCAACGGACCCGCAGGTGACGATGGCAGATGCGATTGCCCGCAACATCTTTCGCGGCGACGATCAGGATTTTCGCGCACCGGGCCTTGCTGAAGCCGCGCTGGCGTTGAATGCCCGCATTGCCGTCGTGCCGATGGTGGATCTGCTGGCCGGACGCCTGCAATGACCGCACCGGAATACAGCGTACCGGTGCGCATTGCATCGCTCGGCCTGGCGCCGGCGCATTTCCAGCTCATGGCGACCGAGGCAGAGCGTGCCGCGCTGGCCGCCCGTTTCGATCTGCCGGGCATCGCCAGCCTGACCGGCACACTGGCCGTGGTGCGGCGGGGCGAGGGTGCCGATGTCGAGGGCAGCTGGGCGGCAACGGTCATCCAGCGGTGTTCGATTTCCGGCGAGCCGGTCCCGGCGCGCGTGAACGGCCCGCTTGCGCTGCGCTTCGAGCCGGCAGCGCCCGCCCCCGGCGAGATCGAGCTCGCGGAAGATGCACTCGACACGATGCCGGTCGAAGATGGCGGCATCGATCTTGGCGAGGCGCTGGCCCAGTCGCTGCTGCTGGCGCTCGATCCTTTTCCCCGCGCCGATGAAGCCGTGTTGGCGCAGGCCCGTGCGCACCTGCTGAGCGAAGAGCAGGCGGCCGCGCTTGCCGAAGCCGAGCGCCTCGCACGCAGCCCGTTTGCCAAGCTCAAGCCCTGAGCGGACCGGTGCTGATTCCCGTCCGCACCACCATTTTCGAAGACATGTCCGCCCGCGCCCGGACATCTGGCGCCATCAATCTGGGGCAGGGATTTCCCGACAGCGCCGGGCCGCCTTCGGTGCGGCAGGCGGCCGCCCGCGCGGTGCTGGAAGGCCCGCATCACTATCCGCCGATGCGCGGCACAGAGGCGCTGCGGCAAGCGCTGGCGTCGCACTATGCCACAACGCAGGCCCTGCATTTCGACCCGGCGAGCGAGATCATCGTGACCAGCGGCGCCACCGAGGCGCTGGCTGCGTCGATTCTGGCGCTTCTGCAGCCGGGCGATGCCGCGATCATCCTGGAGCCAGCCTACGACGCCTACGGGCCGCTCATCCGCCGCGCCGGCGCCTCGGTGCAGCCGGTGCGGCTCTCGCCGCCGGAATGGCGGCTGACAGCGGCATTGCTGCAAGCCGCGATCACCCCGGCAACACGGCTCATCCTGGTCAATGATCCGGTCAACCCCACCGGCCGCAGCTTTTCGGCGGCCGAACGCGCGATCATCCGCGATGCGGCGCTCGAGCATGATCTGCTGATCGTCGCCGACGATGTGTGGGAGGAGGTGCGCGCGCCGGCCACGGCTTTTGTCTCGCTTGCGGCCGATCCCGCGCTCATTGGCCGGGTGGTGAAGATCGGCTCGGCAGGCAAGGTTTTTCAGCTGACCGGCTGGAAAGTGGGGTGGATGCTTGCCCCCGAACCGATTGCCGCGCGGCTCGCCGCAACCCACCAGTATCTCACTTTCACGACACCGCCGGCCCTGCAGCAGGCGGTGGCCGAGGGGCTGCTGACCGAGCGCGCCTGGCTCGACGACATGCGCCGGGACGTCGCGGCAGGCCGCATGCATCTGGCCGATGGCCTGCGGGCGGCAGGATATGCCGTGCTGCCATCGGACGCGACCTGGTTTCTCAGCGTGGATCTCGTAACGTCCGGAATAGCGATGCCCGACACCGCCTTCTGCCGCTGGCTGGTTGCCAATCACGGCGTGGCGGCCATCCCGGTGAGCGCCTTTTTCGAGGGCGCCAATCCGCCCGAAACAGTCGTTCGATTCTGCCATGCGAAGGCTGTCGAAACCATTGACGCTGCGCTGCCACGATTGGCGGCGGCCCGGCTGCAGGCTCAGAAGTCCGAACAGATGCCCTTGTTCTCCCAGTCGCCGTAGCGGGTCGGTTCCGGTCCGGCGCGGCCGCCGATTTCCGTCGGGGCCACGTCCTCCTTTTCGGGCGGCGGCGCGGCATCGCTGGCGGCAGGGTCTATCTTTTCCATGACAGAAGCGCTTAGCGCATCCGTGCGCGCGGGTCCACGCGCGACGGGAGGGTGAATGCCGGAGCTCCAGAACAGGGTGATTGCGTTGACCGGCGCGGGCAGCGGCATAGGTCGCGCGCTGGCGCTCACGCTGGCGCGGCGCGGCGCGACGGTGGCAATGGCAGACCGGGACGGCGAGGGATTGGCGGAAACCGCCAGGCTAATCGGCAACTATCCACACAGCTGCTGCACCTTCGACGTCACCGACACCGCCGCCCTGCAGGATTTCATCGATGGTGCGGCGCGCGAATTCAGCCAGTTGCACGGCATCATCAACAATGCCGGCCTCACGATCGTGGCCCCCTTCGCCGACATGCCGCGGGAAGATTTCGCGCGCGTGATGGCGGTGAATTTCGATGCCGTGGTGGAAGGTTGCCGGCTGGCACTGCCGCATCTGCGGGCGCACGGGTCGGGCTGGATCGTCAACATTTCCTCGGTTTTCGGCATGATGGGCTACCCCACGCAGAGCAGCTACAACGCATCGAAATTCGCGGTGCGCGGGCTCACCGAAGCGCTGCATCTGGAGCTGGCGCAGACCGATCCGGGAATATCCGTCATCCGTGTGCACCCCGGCGGCATCAAGACCAATGTCGTGCGAAGCGCCAAGGTGATTGCCCAAATGCCCGGCTCCAGCATAACCGATTCGGCCGCAGAATTCGATAAGGCGGCGCCCACCACCCCCGAGCAGGCCGCCGAAACCATCGTTCGCGGCATGGAAACCCGGCAGCATCGCGTGCTCATCGGCCGCGACGCGCGCTTCGTCGACTGGATGGTCCGCCTGTTCCCCACCACCCACATGCGCTGGATCGACCGCGCCGGAAGGCGCGCATGAGCGCGCGCCAGTTGACAAACGCCGGCATCGCTCCATTTCATCAGCCATGAACCAGACGAAGACCTTCATGCTGATGGCAGCGCTGGTGGCGCTTTTCATGGGCCTCGGATTCCTGCTTGCCGGCAGATCAGGTGCGCTGATCGCCCTGGTGATGGCTGGTGCCATGAACGCATTTGCCTACTGGAACAGCGACAGGATGGTGCTCAGGATGCACGACGCCAGGGAAGTCGGCGCCGATCATCCGCTTTACCAGATCGTCGCCCCGCTTGCCGAGCGCGCCGGCCTGCCGATGCCCAAGGTCTATATTGTCGACCAGGCGCAGCCAAACGCCTTTGCCACTGGCCGCAATCCGAAAAATGCCGCCGTTGCCGCCACCAGCGGTCTGATGCAAACGCTGGACCGCGACGAGATCGCCGCGGTTATGGCGCACGAGCTGGCCCACATCCGCAACCGCGACACGCTGGTGATGACCGTGACCGCGACAATCGCCGGGGCCATTTCCATGCTGGGCAATTTCGCCTTCTTCTTCGGTGGCTCGAATGGCGGAAACCGCCCCAACCTGCTCATTGCCTTGGCCGCTATGGTCTTGGCGCCGATTGCCGCTGCCATGGTTCAGATGGCAATCAGCCGCACCCGCGAATATGGCGCCGATGCCGCCGGCGCCGAGATCAGCGGGCAGCCGCTGAAGCTGGCCACCGCGCTGCAAAAGCTGCAGGCATCCGCGCACCGCATCCCCAACCCGGTCGCGCAGCGGAATCCGGCAGCCGCCTCGCTGTACATCATCGCCCCCGGCCATGGCGGAGTGCGCGACAATCTGTTTGCCACCCATCCGGCAGCCGAAAACCGCATTGCGGCACTGGAAGCAATGGCCGGCGCCGACCCGGCCGCGGCCGGCATCGAGCTGCCGCCGATCGCGAAAGGCCCCGCTCCGCAGCCCTGGCCGCCAAGCGCGGTTCCGCGCAGCAGGCGCCCAAGCGCCCTCTCGGTGAACCGCTCGACAAGACGCCGCAATCCCTGGGGATGAGGCCGCAAGGCCCGATTTCGTGCCGGGGCTGGAGGCCAGGCGGGCGGCCGTGCAGCTGCTGCACGCCGTCACCGTGCTCGGCCGGCCGCTCGACCGCGCGCTGGACGGTGCCCTTCACAAGCTGAAGGAGCGCGAGGACCGTGCCCTCGCGCGCGCGCTTGCCAGTCTGTCGCTCCGCCATTTGCCCGGCCTCGACGCCTTGATCGATGGAGCAACCGTCCAATCGCTGCCACCGGACGCCCGCGCCCGCCAGGCGCTGCGAATCGCGCTGGCAGGCCGGCTGCTGCTCGATACGCCGCCGCATGCGGCAATCGCCACCATCCTGCCGCTGCTGGAAGGTGGCCCGCGTCGCCTGGTGCACGGCGTGCTGTCCACCCTTTTCCGCACTGGCGCACAGCTGGCGCCGGCATCCCTGCCGGAGCCTTGGGCGCAACGCTGGCGGTCACAATGGGGAGACGCG
>JBBRKH010000145.1:0-6215 GCA_038217965.1 Sphingomonadales bacterium
GTTGCCCGCGCCATTTATTTTACCGGTCGCGTCGGCGCGGTGATTCGCGCCGATCTCTATGCCGCCGTCGCCACCATTCTCGCCTTTTTTCTGCGCGTCGATGCCGAGCAGGCAGCGGCAGACCGTCCCGAAGCAGAAGCCCCGGCCACCGCGCGCTACGACGAGACCGGCCGGCGCGAGGCATAGCAGGCTTAGCAGGGTGCGGCGCTCTAGCTTTGCGCCACCCACAGCACCAGCGCACCAAAACCGGCGAGGGCAAAACCGACATGGCCATAGAGGGCGACTCGCGCCGCACGTGGCATGTCCTTGATGAAGATCGCAGCCGCGAGGCCGCCGAGCAGCGCAGCGGCGGTTAACCCGGCGGCGATCGTCAGCATCGGTTTGCCGGTGGTGGGATCGCCGTTCGGGGCGCCGCGCAGCAGCAACGCCATAACTTCCAGCGCAGCCGCTCCCATGAGCAGGTGGATGCCGATCAGCGTCGGCTTGTTGCGGTCGCCATTCAGATAATTGAAACCGAGGAACAGCCCCAGCGCGACCTGGCAACCGATGAGGAGAATGGCGGGCATGGCTTGCATGGCAATCTTCCTGGCGAACTCACTGCCCCGATGCGAGGTCTTTGCTGGCGAGAACTGCGCCTGCTGCCGGATCGAGCCCTGCCTCTTCCATTGCTTCCTCGCCGTCATGGTCGCGCAAGGCAAGCGCCCCCATGACCAGCGCATCAGCCTGCAGTTCCAGCCCCAGCAAGACGCCGATCAGCGAAGCCGAAATTCCCGACCAGTTCGCAAGCACCATGATGCCCATCGCCGCCGACAGAATGCCGGAGCCGAGAACGAAAGGAAAATATTTCGAACGCTTGATGGTCAATGCCATCAACAGTTTGGCAGCGCGGGAGCCGAACAGCAGCAGCGCAAAGACGTACGGCGCTGGTGGACGAGACGGGCAGCAGAATGCGCGGAGCATGGGCAACCGGATTTCCGCCCGCAGCACCGGGTCGCGGGCCACTGGCTCGCAACCGATGAGCGTGGAAGACCGTCAGACCGCGTAGCGCAGAACCGCAGCCAGTGGTTTGTCGGTCGGCAGATCCGATGCGCGCACCGCCAGCACCCGCGCCCCCGAAAGCAGCGCGCGCCGGGCGATTTCGTCCACAATGCCATAATTGTCCGCGGTTTCCGCGTCGGCAAAGCTGACAGCGCCGGTCTCCTCGTCGATGCGGCCGGGAACGGTGGTATCAATGTCCACCATCAACGTGGCGATGGCGCCCATCGTGGCGGCGCGGGCAGCATGCGCAATATCGGCGGTGGAGCGGCCGTTGCCGGCGCGCATGGCGAAATCCGCGTTCACGGCGGCAACTTCATCGGCATAGAGCCGGTCAAGCAGCGGCCGAACGCCTTCCGCAAGCGCCGCATCGGCCATTTCGGCGGGCGACTGGTCGATGCCGAAGGCGGCAAGGCCGGCAGAGCTGTTGACGCTGCGATAGATGGCGCCAAGTGCCGGATCGGCGGCAAGGAACAGCGGCACATGCTGGCTGCCAAGGTGCGCGCGGATGGCGCGGTCCACCATGCGGCAGAAGGTGGCAAGCGAGCCGCGCTGGCCCGACGCGCTGTCGGTGCGGCGGCTCTGGGTTTTCACACCTGTCGAAGACACGCCGAGCGCCGATGTCGCATTTTTCGGCAAATCCGGCACGTTGACCACGGTCACCGGCAGATCGGGCGACACTTCCAATACGCGGACGCCGCCTTCGGCCAGCGCCAGCACAAAAGCCGTGTTGGGGAAGGTGACCGCGCGCAGCAGCGGCTTCACATGAAACCGGTCGGCAACTTCCACCAGCTGGGCTAGCGTGTTCGGAACGCGGAAGGTCTTCACGCCGGCGGGCGTTGCGAAAATCGCCAGGCTGTGCGCCTGAAACCGCCAGAAGCCTTCGTCCTCCACCAGCTCTTCCAGATACTCGTCGATCGCCTCGATTTCGCGCTTGTGATGCCCTGCGGCCTCCAGCTGCAGCGCCGCCTCGCGCGCCAGATTCTTCAGCACGATGCGATCGCCGGAAATCTCGCCCGAAACCGGCGTGGTCGGCAGATAAATGGAAACCGCAGCCGGCGTGCGCTCCAGCGCAAGTGCATGCAGCTCGGCCTGCGAAGGAATGTCGACGTAAAGCATGAAAACTCCCAAGGATGAGCGCGCCGACACGGATACGGTCGCGAGCATGCCGCTTCGCCTAAAGATGCGCTGCGCTGCTGGCAAGCCTGCGCGCCGCGCGCACCGTCACACGATGGCAATTACCGTCACACGATGGCAACTTGACTTGGCGGTAGTTGCACCCGACTTCGCTCCCCAACCACCAGAAGGAGACGAATGATGAGCAACCTGGTCGTGCTTGGCTTTGACGGAATCAACGCAGCAGACGAAGTGCTGAACAAGGTGCGCGGCCTGCGCGCCCAACATCTGATCGACCTCGAAGACGCCGTCGTCGTGGAACGTGACGCCGACGGCAAAGTGCATGTGAAGCAAGCCGTAAACCTCACCCGTCTCGGCGCCGCCACCGGCGGTCTCTCCGGTGCCTTCTGGGGAACGCTCGTCGGCCTGCTGTTCCTCAACCCGCTCGCCGGCATGGCCATCGGCGCTGCCGCCGGCGCCAGCGGTGGAGCACTCTCCGGCTCGCTGGTCGATTTCGGCGTGAACGACGATTTCGTGAAGAAACTCGCCGAAACCATCCCCAACAGCTCGTCGGCCCTCTTCGTTCTGGTCCGCGAAGCCACCACCGACAAGGTGATCGCCGAAATCCGCCAATGGAATCCGCGGATTTTGAACACCAACCTGACGGCGGAGCAGGAAGCGAAACTGGCAGCGGAGATTGCCAAGCTGGGGTGAAAAATCTCGGGTGAACAGAGGCTGCGGAGGGAAGGGGCATGCCGCCCCTTCACCCCCACTTTTCGGCTGGGTGGTTTATGCTGGCCTTAGGTGTGTTATGGAGATTTGAAGGCCTGCGACGCTGGTTTTTTGCGCCGATGGCTTTGCGCTCGCGCCGGGTCGAGATGCTGTTTCAGAAAAGCCATGGTGGCTTCCCACATGTGCAACTGCAGCGCCGGGTCGCGGATGGCGTGGGTTTGGCCGGGGTAGACGGCGGTGTCGAACGGGCGGCCGGATTTTTGCAGCGCGGCCATCATCCGGGCGGAGTGATCGAAGACCACATTGTCGTCGGCGAGGCCGTGGATGATCCGCAGCGGGCGTTGCAGGGTGCCGGCTTTCAGCGTCACGTCGGATGCGGTGTAGGGCGCCATGTCTTGCGCGGGGTTGCCGAGGTAGCGCTCGGTGTAGTGGGTGTCATACAGCGTCCAGTCGGTAACCGGCGCGCCGGAAATGCCGGCGGCAAACGCGGTCGGGTGTTCGGTCATCAGCCGCAGCACCATGTAGCCGCCGTACGACCAGCCATAGACGGCGACGCGCTCCGGATCGACGAAGGGTTGCGCTTTCAGCCAGGCCAGCCCGGCCATCTGGTCGTCCACTTCGGGGAAGCCGAGCTTGCGGTACAGCGGGGCGGCAAATTCCGTGCCGCGGTTGGGCGTCCCGCGATTGTCCAGTTGAAAGACGACATAGCCTTTTTGCACCAGATACTGGTGCAGCAGGCTGCCCCAGGCTCGCTGCACCCGCTGCACGCCGGGGCCGGCATAGACTTCCAGAAACACCGGCGCGCGTTCGCCGGGCTTCAGGCCGGGCGGCACCAGCATGCGATAGTGGAGGTCGGTTTTGCCGTCAGCCGCCTTCAGCGTGCCGAAGCGATAGGGCTGGTGCGCGGCGGCATGGGCTGCATAGGGCGTCTGGCCGATCGGGTTCTCTCGCACAAAGCGGCTGTCTCCGGTGGCTGTATTTACCAGCAGGATCTGCGCCGGTTGGGTCGGGGTGGAGCGCGTCACCAGTGCCGCCCGGCCCTTGCCGTCGCTCACCGATTCCGCCCAGCCACCGGCAGCAGACAGCCGCACCGGCGCCCCCGTGCCATCCAGCCGGCCCCGATAGAGCGCCTTTTCCAGCGGCGTATCGGCAAAGCCGGAAAACAGAATAGCACCGCTCGCTTCGTCCACTCCCAGCAGCTCGTCCACGCTCCAGTCGCCCCGGGTGATCTGGCTGAGCGCATTGCCGTCCCACCGCCAGATGTGCCGGTGGCCCGTGCGTTCGGAGGCCCACAGAAAGCTTTCGCCATCTGCCAGCGGCTTGAAGCTGTCGTGCAGATTGAGCCAGGTGTCCGCCGTTTCGCTGAACAGCGTTCGCGAAGCGCCGGTTTTGGCCTCCACCAGAAGCAGATCCAGCCGCTTCTGGTCGCGAGATTGCCGCTCCACCACCAGCTGACCGGCGTTCAGCCAGTGCACGCGGGCAAGATAGATGTCGGTATCGGCCCCGAGATCGACTTGCACGGGCGCGCCGCCGCCAACGGCATGGATTTCAAGGCTCACCAGCGCATTGGGGGTGCCCGCAAACGGGTAGCGCTGCTCGGTTACGCTGGTGCCGCTGGAGCCGATCGCTGCCCGCACGGCCACCTTCACCGGGGCCTCGTCCACCCGGGCAATGGCAACCCGCCGGTCGTCTGGCGACCACCAATAGCCCGTGCTCCGGCCCATTTCTTCCTGCGCCACGAACTCGGCGACGCCGTAGCTCACCAGCCCGCCGCCAGCCGTGGTGAGCGCCCGCTCGATGCCGGAGGGCAGCTGCTGCACATAGACATTCTGATCGCGGACAAACGAGATAAGGCTGCCGAGCGGCGACAGTTTGGCGTCCGTCTCCGTTGCCGGCGTGCCGGTGATGCGGCGCGGTCGCGCGTTCAGTGGTGCCAGCCAGACGTCCCCGTCCAGCGGCACCAGCAGCGCCTTGCCATCGGGCGCCCACTGATATTCCACAATGCCGCGCGACGAAGACAGCCGCGCCCGCTCGCGCCGCTGCAATTCCGCTTCGGACAATTGCGCCGGCGCCGCCGAAAGCGCCAGGCTGTCCACCGCCATCCGCTCCTCGCCCCCGGCAACCGTCTGCACCCAGAGATCGAAGCGCAGCTGATCCTCCTCGCGCGGCTTCAGCCAGGCGATGTGCCGGCCGTCGGGGGCGATGGTGAGCGCGCGCGGCGCCGTGCCGGCCAGCGGCGGGTTGGCGAATATCCGCTGCAGCGTGAGGGTGGCCGGAGTGCTTTGCGAGGCAGCTGAAGCCGGCATCGTCCAATCTCCTGCAAGCAGCGCGATGAGCGCCAGTCTGAGGTGCACGCGCGCGATCTCCCTGCCAGAATTCTGCAGTCTTGTGGCTTTCCGGTCCGCTCTGCAATACAAGAGAAACGCGATGTGCAATCTTTATCGGCTTTCCAGCCCGGCGGATGCCATCCGCGCACTGTTCAAGGCAACCGGCGCTGACGCGCCCAATCTGCCGGAACATGCGCGCATCTTCCCGGATCAGGCCGCGCCGGTGGTGATTTGCGAAGGCAGCGAAAGGCGGCTTGTGCGGATGCTCTGGGGCGTGCCGCCGCCGGCCGGTGTTGCCCGGCCGATCACCAATGTGCGAAATCTGGCAAGCCCCTTCTGGCGCGGGCTGCTGGCATCGCCCCGGCAGCGTGCGCTGGTGCCGGTGTCTGCATTCTGCGAATGGAGCGCTGCCGCCGATCCAGCCACCGGGCGCAAGCGCCAGCACTGGTTCGCGGTGCCCGAAGCTCCGCTGTTTGCCTTCGCCGGAGTATGGCGCTCCGGGGCGGGCGATGCGCCACCGCGCTTTGCATTCCTCACCTGCGCACCCAATGCGCTCGTCGGCGCGGTGCACCCGAAGGCCATGCCCGTCATCCTCGCCGGCGATGCCGCCGACCGTTGGCTGAACGGCGACCCTGCGGCCGGATTTCAGCAGCCGTTCGCAGACGATCGCATGGTCGAACTTCCGCATGACGCCGCGCCGTAACGGTGTTATCGATGTGACAGATTGATGTCACCTGAAAGATGTCAATTTCGGGAGCGCAGCTTGACCAGAACCCCCGTGATCTCGGCCACCGGGCTGTTCACCCCGGCCGACGCCATCAGCAACGAAGAGCTCGTCCTATCGTTCAACGCCTGGGTGGCGGCGCACAATGCCGCCAACGCCAAAGCTATTGCCGCCGGCGAAATACAATCGGCCAGCCCATCATCCGTCGAATTCATCGAAAAGGCGAGCGGGATCAGAAGCCGCTTTGTGCTGTCCAAGGCGTCGATCCTGGACCCGGCGAT
>JBBRKH010000146.1:0-6179 GCA_038217965.1 Sphingomonadales bacterium
CCGACACGATGCGGATCAGCCGGTTGGAAAGATCGTCCAGATCGTGCAGCCGTTCGCGCAGATACGGGTCCGGCGCGCTCGAAAGCTTGATCCGCTGCGCCTGCGACACCGCTTCGATTGCGGCTTCCGCGGTCAGCCCGCTGTCGATGCCGCTGTTGATCCGCCGTGCCCAGCCTTCGTCGAAGGCAAACATCTTGTAGGTTTCCAGAATGTCATCGTGGTCGCCCGGCCCGGCAAATTCGGCGCGCGACACCATTGCATCGATTTCCTCGCGCATCCGCACAAAGGCGCTTGCCAGCCGGTCGCGTTCCACATCGGCATCATCGGCCACGGTGTTGGTGATCACCATGCGCGGCCGGTGAAACACGGCAATCCCACGCGCCTGGCCATCGACCAGCTTCAGACCTTGCAAGCGAAAGGAGACCGCCTCGCGCGCGGCGCGGCCATTGCCGGCGGCGCGATCGTCCAGCAGGCCGGCGGCGGAGATCAGCTCGGCCAGCACCATCGCAACGGTCTGCAGCGCCTCTATCTCCACTTCGTCATAGTCGCGCGGCTGCGCATGCTGCACGGCAAGGACGCCGACCGATGTTTCCCGGCGGATGATCGGCACGCCGGCGAAGCTGTGAAAACTTTCCTCCCCCGTTTCCGGGCGATAGGCAAAGCGCGGGTGCTGGCTGGCTTCCGCCAGATTGAGCGGCGCGCGGCTTTCGGCAATCGTGCCCACCAGTCCTTGGCCGAAGGCCAGCCGGGTCACGTGCACCGCCTGCTGCTTCAGGCCGCGCGTTGCAAACAGCTCCAGCATGCCGTCGCGCAACAGATAGATGGAGGCGACTTCGGATTCCAGCGCATCGGCAATCAGCTCGGCTACCTGGTCCAGCTTCGCCTGCACCGGCGTGCGGGCCGCCATCACATCGTGCAGGCGGCGCAGCAGCTCGCGGGCGCCGGCGGCGCGCATCAAGCGGCCTGCCGCCGCGAAATGGCAGCTTCCGCTTCGGCCACAAGGCTTGCGATGATGCTGGCGACCGGCTCTTCGGCAGTCACCATGCCGACGGATTGCCCGGCCATCAGCGAGCCGGATTCAATGTCACCGTCGATCACCGCGCGACGCAGCGCGCCGGCCCAGTAATGCTCGATTTCCAGCTGCGCCATCGGCAGCGCCACTTCGCCCGCCTCCAGCCGGGCGGCCACCTCGCGCTGCTTCTGCATGAAGGCTTCGGTACCGGCATTCTTCAGCGCCCGGACGGGGATAACCGGCAGCCGCGGATCGAACTGCACGCTGGCAACCGCATCGCGGGCAGATGCGCGCAGAAATGCCTTCTTGAAGGCGGGGTGGGCGATCGATTCCGCCGCAGCGGCAAAGCGGGTGCCGAGCTGCACGCCGGCCGCGCCCATTTCGGCAAATGCGGCAATGGCTTCGCCGCGCCCGATGCCGCCCGCGGCAAAGATGATGGCGTCCGGCAGCGCGGGCAGGATTTCCTGCGCCAGAACGGCAAGGCTCACGGGGCCGATATGGCCGCCGGCTTCCGAACCCTCGATGATGAGCGCATCGGCGCCGGAGCGGAGCAGCTTGCGGGCGAGCGCGAAATTGGGCGCAAAAGCAATCAGCTTCGCAAACGGCTTGATCGCCTCCACTGCCTGGCCCGGCGGAATGCCGCCAGCCAGCACCACATGCGTGACGCCCGACGCCCGACAGGTTTCGATCAGCTCCATGAGCTGCGGATGCATCGTTATGAGATTGACCCCGAACGGCTCGTCGGTCAGCGCGGCGGTCGCGGCGATTTCGGCGGCCAGCAGTTCGGGTGGCATGCCGCCGCAGGCCAGCACGCCGAACCCGCCCGCGTTGGATATCGCCGACACCAGCGTGCGCTCGGACACCCAGGTCATCGCTCCCGCCATGATAGCGTGGCGGGACCCGAGGAAGGCACGGCCCCTGGCAGTGAGCGCGTCGAGGTGCGGGCTGCCGCTCATGCCGCTGCATCCAGTCCATAGGCCGTGTGCAGCACCCGCACCGCAAGCTCCAGATACTCTTCGGAAATCAGCACCGACACCTTGATCTCCGAAGTCGTTATCGCCTGGATGTTGATGCCCCGGTCGGCCAGCGCCCGGAACATGGTCACCGCAACGCCGGCGTGGCTGCGCATGCCGACGCCGACGACCGAAATCTTCACCACCGTGTCGTCCGTCTGCAATCCGGCATAGCCGATCGCCTCCCGGTTGGCCTCCAGCACGTGGCGCGCGCGGGCCAGCTCGGTGCGCGGCACGGTGAAGGTGAGGTCGGTCGTCTTGCCGCTGTCCACAACCGTTTGTGCGATGTTCTGGATGATCATGTCGACGTTGATCGCCGCATCCGCCAGCGGCCCGAAGATGCCGGCGACGACGCCCGGCCGATCCGGAACGCTCACCAGCGTCACCTTTGCTTCGTTGCGGTCGTATGCCACGCCGGCGATCAGTTCCTGTTCCACGACTTCATCCTCATCGACAACAAGCGTGCCCGGTTCGTCGGAAAAACTCGACAGCACCTGAACCCGCACCTTTTCCTTCATCGCCAGCTCGACCGAGCGGGTCTGCAGCACCTTGGCGCCGACCGACGCCAGCTCGAGCATTTCCTCGTAGGTGATCTTCGCCAGCTTGCGGGCGCGCGGCACGATGCGCGGATCGGTGGTGAAAACGCCTTCCACATCGGTGTAGATGTCGCAACGGTCGGCTTTCAGCGCGGCTGCCACAGCAACTGCCGACGTGTCCGATCCGCCGCGCCCCAGCGTCGTCACACGGCCATCGGCGGCGAGACCCTGAAAGCCGGGTATCACGGCCACTTCGCCCTGTGCCATTGCCGCGCGCAGGGCATCCACGCCCACGTCGCGGATGCGCGCCTTGCTGTGCCCTTCCGACGTGCTTACGGGGAGCTGCCAGCTGAGCCACGAACGCGCCTTCAATCCCGCCGATTGCAGAACGATTGCCAGCAACCCCGAGGTGATCTGCTCCCCGGCCGCCACCACCACATCATATTCCGCCGGATCGGCCAGTGGAGCCGCTTCGCGGCAGAAGCCGACCAGCCGGTCCGTTTCGCCCGCCATCGCAGACACCACCACCGCAACCTGGTTGCCGGCATCCACTTCGCGCTTCACCCGCGCGGCCACGCCGCGGATGCGCTCGATCCCCGCCATGGACGTTCCGCCGAATTTCATCACGATAACAGACATGGACCACCGGGCAGGAGAGAAGGTTCGACGTGCGCGTTCCTTAGGGTGGGGGGCGTGCAATGACAACTTGTCGGGCGAATGCCTTGCTGATAGGAGTTCTGCATGCGGACAGGCAATCTCTCGCTACTTCGACTTACGCGCCCTTGGGCGTGAGATGTCGCGCGGGCTGAGCCTGCCACCCACGTTCAAGGGCTGTTCGAAACTGCGGCCGGCAAAGCCGGAACCCTGAACGCGAAAGATTTCTTCATGACCAACCAGATCCTGATTTTCGACACCACATTGCGCGATGGCGAGCAGTCGCCCGGCTGTTCCATGAACATCGAGGAAAAGCTGCGGGTGGCCGTCCAGCTGGAGGCGCTCGGCGTCGATATCATCGAGGCAGGCTTCGCCATCGCGTCGGAGGGCGATTTCGAGGCCGTGCAGGCGGTCGCCCGCCAATGCGAGCGCGCCGTGGTCGCCAGCCTGGCGCGGGCCTCGCGCGGCGACATAGACCGTGCCTGGGCGGCACTGCGCGACGCGAAGCGCCCGCGCATCCACACCTTCATCGCAACGTCGCCGCTGCACATGCGGGTGAAGCTGAACAAGACGCCCGAGGAGGTGATCGAAGCCATTCGCGACAGCGTCTCGCACGCCCGCAACCTGTGTGACGATGTCGAATGGTCGGCTGAAGACGCCACCCGCTCCGAGGCGGATTTCCTCGCCCGCGCCATCGAAACCGCGATCCGGTGCGGCGCCCGCACCATCAACCTGCCCGACACGGTTGGCTATGGCACGCCGGAAACCTACGCTGCCATGTTCCGCGACATGATCGCCCGCGTGCCCAATGCCGATCAGGCGATCTTCTCCACCCACTGCCACAATGATCTCGGACTTGGCGTCGCCAACACGCTCGCTGCCATCATGGCGGGCGCCCGGCAGGTCGAATCCACCATCAACGGCATCGGCGAGCGCGCCGGCAATGCAGCGGTCGAGGAAATCGCCATGGCGTTGAAGATTCGCCAGGATGTCCTCCCCTACACCACCGGCATCGTCTCGACCGAAATCACCCGCGCCAGCCGGCTCGTTTCAGCGGTAACCGGCATGCACGTGCAACCGAACAAGGCGATCGTCGGCGCCAACGCCTTTGCGCACGAGAGCGGCATCCACCAGGACGGTATGCTGAAAGACAGCAGCACCTACGAGATCATGACGCCGGAATCGGTGGGGCAGGGGCAGACCAACCTCGTGCTCGGCAAACACAGCGGCCGCGCCGCCTTCCGCGACAAGCTGGACCAGCTCGGCTACACGCTCGCCGACAATGAATTCACCGATGCATTCAAGCGGTTCAAGGACCTGGCGGACGCCAAGAAGCAGGTGTTCGACGAGGATATCGTGGCATTGGTGGATGATGAGGTGCTGCGCGGGCACGATCGCATCCAGGTCATCGAAGTGGAGGTCTATTGCGGCAGCAACGGGCCGCAGCGGGCCATCCTCACGCTGTCCATCGACGGCATCGAGGCGACTGCAGCCACGCGCGGCAATGGCCCTGTGGACGCGCTGTTTTCGGCAATCCGAAAGCTTGTGCCGCACGACGATGCAAGCCTCGCACTGTATCAGGTCTCGGCCGTTACAGCCGGAACCGACGCGCAAGCCGAAGTGTCGGTCATCCTGGCGGAAAACGGGCGAACGGCGCGCGGCGTCGGCGCGCACAACGACACGCTCGTTGCCAGCGCGCGCGCCTATGTGAATGCGCTCAACAAGCTGATCGTCAAGCGCGGGAGGTCTGCACTCGCGGCCTGAACTGCCGCAGTATAGGGCTTGCCGACCGGAAGCCCGCGTATCGGGCTTCCGGCCTGGCGTTCGGCTCAGGCGGCCTTGCAGTTCGCCGTCGCCATCATCCCCACGTTCAGCATCAGCTCGTTGCCCTTGCCCTGGATGGTGGTCTGGCCATTGGAATATTTGCAGCCGGAGGCAGCCGGCTCCTGGCTCAACTCCACATTCTGGCCGCCTCGCACCAGCACGGCAATTTCCGCTGTCGCCATTTCACCAGGCGCCGGATCGGCAGCTTTCGGCTGGCCGCAGGCGGCAAGAAGGGCTGGAAACGCAAGAAGGAGAAGGCTGGCTCTGGTCAGCCGTCGGTCGCTTTTCTGTTATCTGGACTGGCACGCCAGTGGAGGAAATCCCGGAACATTCAGCGTCAGCTGCTCGGCGGTTCCCGCGATGCTGGTGTTCCCGGTGACAAAAAGAAAGCCCGATGGCGCTGGCTGGCGCTGCATCTCGATGGTTTCACCGCGCCGCACAAGCAGCGCCTGGCCAGTATCGGGAACGAATTGCACCGTGAACCGGTCGCCGTTGGCACACACGTAGGAAAATTCACCCTTCGGTTCCGCCCCGCCACGCGCGAGCCCCGGCGAACCGCAAACCAGCATCGCCGCAACACCGGCGGCGCACAAGCCCCTGACAATCGGTATCATCTTCTCCCCGCAGCGCAGCATCGCGCGCCGCATTGCGTCATCAAACGGTGCATCATCAGGTGGCGCCGCAGCTTGCAGTGGCCATCATGCCGATGCTCATCTGCATCGTCAGGCGGTCCTGCGCCACACGCAGCGTCGTCTGACCGCCGGAATAGGTGAAACCAAGTGGCGTGACGGACTGTTGCAGCTCGCTGTTCTGGCCACCCCGTTCGAGCACGGCGATGCCCTGCTGCGGAAAATCGCGCACCTGAACGCGCTCGCCATTGTCGCAGATGTAAATCACCCGCATCTCCGCGGGGGCCACGGGAGGCGGTGGTGGCGGTGGCGCCATGCCGCCGCTGGCGCAGTCGGCAAGCAGGCCCGCGGCCGCGACAAAGGTGGCGGCAAGGGTGGCGAAATTGCTGCCAGACACATGGTCAATCTCCCCAAGGGCTGCCAGGGTCACTGCTATGCTTTTCCCGGGCGGTCAATCGACGTGCGGCGGGCCGGGATCAGGATCGGCCAAACAGCCTTTCCAGCTCCGCCT
>JBBRKH010000147.1:0-6162 GCA_038217965.1 Sphingomonadales bacterium
GGGGTGCGGGGCAACGGTCGAAACCCTGATCGGCGCTGACGGTGCCCGCACCATCAGCATAACCGGCTGGGCCGATCTCAGGCCACAGACGCTGCAGGTGCCCGGCGATCCATCCTCTGCGGCCTTCGCAGCGGTTGCGGCAACACTGGTCGAGGGCAGCGACATCCTGATCGAGGGCGTCGGCATGAACTCCACCCGCGATGGACTGTTCCGTGTGCTTTGCATGATGGGCGCCTCCATCGAGCGGCGCAATCCGCGCACCATCGGCGGCGAACCGGTGGCCGATCTGCGGGTTCGCTCCGCACCGCTCACCGGGATCGAAGTGCCGCCGGACATCGCCCCCTCGATGATCGACGAATATCCCGTCCTGTTCGTCGCCGCCGCGCTTGCGCAGGGTCGCACCACCATGCGCGGGCTGGAGGAATTGCGCGTCAAGGAAAGCGACCGTATCGCCGTCATGGCGGCCGGCCTCGCGGCCTGCGGAATTGCGGTCACCCAGTTGCCGGACGGCCTTATTGTCGAAGGCAGCGGCGGCGAGAAGGTGCGCGGCGGCGCGCACGTCGCCGCCCACCTGGATCACCGTATCGCCATGAGCTTTGCCATCCTTTCTCTGGCAGCCCGCGCGCCCATCACGGTCGACGACCGCGCGCCGATCGGCACCAGTTTCCCCACCTTCGTCAGCCTCATGCAATCGCTCGGATCAGCGGAAATCACCGCTTAATACGGTTGTCGACGCCGGCACCCCCAGCCACTTTCCGATGGCGTCCGCAATGCGCGGTGCCGCCAGTCCGTCACCAAACGGGAAGCAGGGTGCCGGCAACGGCTGCAACAGTGCCGCGCGCGTGGCCGCGACAATGGCGTCGGCCCGCAATGGCACCAGCGCTGCAACGCCGCACTCCACCGCCTCTGGCCGCTCGGTCGTCTCGCGCAACACCAGCACGCGCAGACCAAGCGCTGGCGCCTCTTCCTGCAAACCGCCCGAATCGGTGAGCAGCAGCCGGCAATGCTGCATCAGCCACACCATTGACGCATGGTCGATCGCCGGCAGCAGATGCACCCCGCCCAAGCCGCCCAGACGTGCCTTCAGTTTGCCAGCAACCGCCGGATTGGGATGCAGCGGCAGCACGATCTCCGCCTCGCAGAACCCTGCCAGCCGCGCCAGCGCCGCGGCAATCGAATTCAGCCGGATTCCGATATTTTCCCGGCGATGCACCGTCGCCAGCACAAGTGGTCGGCGCGCTTCGTCGACAAAGCGAAATCGCTCCCGCATCCGCCCCTGCAGGTCAACGTCATCCACCAGCCGCGCTGCCGTCGCCAGCACGGCATCGATGCCGCTGTTGCCGCAAAGATGCACGGCTGCCGCATCAACGCCTTCCGCCGCCAATGCCGCTGCGGCGCGGCGGGTGGGCGCGAAATGCAGGCTGGCGAGCGAGGTGATCAGGCAGCGGTGCAATTCTTCCGGAAACGGCTCGTCGCGGTTCTGCGTTCTGAGCCCCGCCTCCACGTGCGCCACGGGAATGCGCGCATAATTCGCCGCAAGCGCCGCCGCTAGCGCCGATACGGTATCCCCCTGCACCATCACCAGCGGTGGTCGATAGGCCGCGAGCACCGGCTGCATGGCCGGCAGGATCGCCGCGAGAAGCTGCGCCGGGCTGGCACCTGCCTGGTGCACGCCAAGGTCGATTTCCGCCTCGAGTCCGGCCTCGCGCAGCATATCGGTTGCCAGCGCGGGGTGCTGGCCGGTTGCCACGACAATGACCGGATGCCCGCGCTGCCGCAAACAACGCACCACCGGCGAAAGCTTGATGGCCTCTGGTCGCGTTCCGCAAACGGCCAGTATCGGAGATCGCCCGCGCATGTTCGGCACCCCTGCGTCCGGTTCCCCGGAAGTGCCGACCCCTGCCTTGCAGCTAACAACAGGAATTGCTCGCTGCCAACCCGAAAAATGCGCCTTGTGGTCGAAGAACAGCAAAAAAACCGCAGAACGGCCCGCGCGGTGATGCGAATCACTTGCAGCAGCAGTTAAATTTGCGTATGGCTCGCAATATCGATTGAGCCTCCCTATGCAAAGGTGCCGCCCGAGTGATCGTCTGTTCCTGCAATGCGCTGAGAGAATCCCAGATCCGCGACATGGTGCGCAGTGGCATTCGCTGCGAACGCGAAGCCTACGCCCGGCTAGGCTGCCGCCCGCAATGTGGCCAGTGCCTCAGCTTCGCTCGTGAAGTCGTCCGCTCAGAAGGCGCTCGCTGCTAGCACAGCTTTTGCCTGCTCCGCATCGCGTCCGATCTGCGCCATCAGCGCATCCAGTCCATCGAGCGTCTGCTCGTCGCGCAGATGCCGAACCAGCTCCACATCCAGAACCTGCCCATACAGGTCGCCGGACCAGTCCAGCAGCCAGCTTTCCAGCAGCAGCTTCGGCGGCGTGAACATCGGCCGCACGCCCAGATTGGCCACCCCGTGCACGCACTCGCCGCCCGGCAGCCGTACCCGCACCGCATAAACTCCGTATCTCGGCCGCAGATAGTCGCCCAGCGCCATGTTGGCCGTTGGCACGCCGATGGTCCGGCCCCTCTTGTCGCAATGCTCGACACTGCCGCGAATCGCAAACGGCCGGGTCAGCAGCATCGCCGCCGTTGCCATGTCACCGGCAACCAGCGCCTCGCGGATGCGCGTCGAGGAAACCTGCACGCCACCCACCGCAACCGGCGCCACCGCGTGCGTGGTAAAGGTCCGTGTCGCCCCCAGCGCCGTCAATGTGGTCGCCGAGCCCGACCGTCCCTTGCCGAAGGTGAAATCGGTGCCGGTCACCACGTGCGAAACGCCCAGCCTGTTCACCAGCCAGCGATCGGCAAAATCGTCTGCCAGAAGCCCTGCAACCGCAGCATCGAACGGAATCACCACTGCCGCATCCACTCCGAGCGCTTCGAAATGCTCCAGCTTCTGCGCCATGCCGGTCAACGCAAACGGCTCGGTCTCCGGCCGGAAGAACAGCGAAGGATGCGGATCGAATGTGGCAACAAGCGCTGGCTGGCCGGCCGCCCGCGCATGCGCCACGGCGGCGCCGATCACCGCCTGGTGCCCGCGATGCACGCCATCAAAGTTGCCCAGCGCGAGCGCCCCGCCCCGCAGGTGCGCTGGTGCCACCGCCGCTTGCCGCAGAATCTCCATGCCGCCCTGCCGTTAGAGCAAAGCTTGCGGCGATGGGAATCGCTTTCTGCAGATGCAGCCGCTCAACGGCGCGCAAACGTCAGGAAATCATGCGCCGCAACAGCCCCGTCGGCGGCGACCCTCTCGCGCGCCGTCTGCTTCCAGATGTTTGCATCGAGCGGTGGAAAGTGCGCGTCGCCGGCCGGCTCCAGATGCACCCGCGTCAGCTCGATCCGGGTCGCAATCGGCATCGCCAGAGCATAGATTTCTGCCCCGCCGATCACCATGATCTGCGCCGCCCGGGCCGCTGGATGCAATCCCGCCGCCGCAATCGCCTCGGCCAGATTGGCAGCCACCGTCACCCCGTCCGCGCGCCACCCGGAATCACGGGTCAGAACGATGTTGTGCCGGCCCGGCAGGGCCTTGCCGATCGATTCGAAAGTCTTGCGCCCCATGAGCACCGGCTTGCCTACCGTCATCCGCTTGAAGCGCTTCAGATCGCCCGGAATGTGCCATGGCAAAGCCTTCTCGCGTCCGATGACGCCATTGTCTGCCGCCGCCACCACCAGCACGATCTCCAGACGAATGGCAACCATGTGACCCCCTAGCCCAGCCGGCCGCCCGGCGCCAACAGCCGCTCGCCACCCGGCCCGGCCAGCACATCCACCCGCACGCCATACACCGCCGCAAGCGTATCCGGCAGCAACACGGCGTCGGGCGTGCCTTCGGCCGCAACCCGCCCTTCGTGCAGCAGCAGCACCCGATCGGCAACGCGCTGCACGAGCGAAAGATCATGCAGCACCAGCGCGACCGCAGCGCCTGAAGCGGCAAGCGCGCGGAACAATGCGATACTGTCGGCCTGGTGCGCCAGATCCAGGTTGGCCAACGGCTCGTCCGCCAGCACCGCCTGCGGCTCGCCCGCCACCAGGCGCGCCAGCAGCACCCGCGCCCGTTCGCCGCCGGACAATTGCTTCACCGGCCGTTCGGCAAAACCTGCCACATCCGTTAGTGCCATGGCCCGCGCGATCGCCGCAGCATCGGCGGCGGAAAGCCCGCCGAAGGCACCACGGTGCGGATGCCGGCCAAGCGTCACCACAGCCTCCACCGACAGATCCCAATGCACATCGGCCGATTGTGCCAGATAGCCGATGCGGCGTCCCCGCTCGCGCGGCGAAAGCTGCCGTACAGGCAGACCATCCAGCAGGACCGAGCCCGATGCAACCGGCAGCAGCCCGGCCATTGCCAGCAGCAGGCTGGATTTCCCCGCCCCGTTCGGCCCCAGAATCGCCGTCACGCAGCCCGGCGCAATGGTCGCCGACACACCGTCGAGCACCAGCCGGCGGCCGCGCCGCAGCACCAGCGATGTGGCTGAGAGCGCGCTCACGCCACCTCTCCGCGCAACCGCCACAGCAACACCAGAAAGAACGGCGCGCCAAGCAAAGCCATTGCAATCCCGAGCTTGAGCTCGGCTGCTCCCGGCACCAGCCGCACCGCCGCATCGGCAAACAGCAGCAGCGCCGCCCCTCCCAGCGCCGAAGGCAGGATCAGCCGCGACGGTTGCGCCCCGGCCAGCGGCCGCAGCAGATGCGGCACGATCAGCCCCACAAAACCGACCACGCCGGTCACCGCCACGCCCGCCCCCACGCCCAGCCCCACGCCGCCGATCACCAGCCAGCGGGTGCGTGACAGGTCGACCCCCATCGAAAGCGCCGTCGCTTCCCCCAGGCTCAACGCATCCAGCGCCCGCCCGGTCAGCGCCAGCATTGCCAGCCCCAGCACAATGAACGGCAGCGCCAGCGCCGCATCCGCGCGGCTGCGATCCGTCAGCGCCCCCATCAGCCAGGTGACGATCTCGCCCAGTGCAAACGGCGTCGGCGCCAGACTGATGAGCAGCGCCGTCAGCGCACCCGCCAGGCTCGAAAGCACCACGCCTGCCAGGATGAAGGTCAGCGGGCTCGACGTCGCGCCCACCAGACCCGCCAGCAGCAGCATCGCCAGCAGCGCGCCGCCCATGCCGAATGCCGTGATGATGAAGGGCGACACGGCCAGACCGAGGAAGATCGCCAGCACTGCCCCGAGCGCCGCTGCCGCCGATATGCCCAGCACGCCGGGGTCCGCCAGCGGATTGCGCAGATACCCCTGCAGCACCGCGCCAGACGCCCCCAGCATTGCGCCGATGCCCAGCCCGAGCAGGGCGCGCGGCAGCCGCAGCTCTGCCATGATCCAGGCGCGGGGGTCGGCGTCCGCGAGGCCCCAGAGCGGAATCCATATCTTTCCGGCGCACAGGCTCGCGACAAACCCGAGGGCCACCAGCGCCACCAGACCCGACAGCAAGGTCGATCGCCTCATGGAAGGGTCGCCCGCAGATGCGCCAGCCGCGCCAGCGCCGGCGGAATCGTCGGTCCGCCACAGTTCAGCAGCCAGGCCGGAAAGTCTGCCACCCGGATGCCGGCCCGCGCCACCACCGGGTGTTGCGCCTTCGGCCGGTCGGTCAGCAGCAGTGCGGGGGCATGTGTCACAAGGCGCTCGACCGGCAGCATGTCCCAGGTCTGCAAGCCGAACCTGCTGCTGGCATTGGCAAACCCGGCGCGCCGCAGCAGTTCATCCGCCAGCGTCCCGGCGCCCGGCACGGTGCCGCTCCCCATACGGATCAGTGCCGACACCGGCGGCCGTGCCGGTGTCTGCGCCACTGCGCGCGCAATTCCACCCGCCAGCACCGCACCGCGCGCCGCAAACCCTGCGGCATCGGCAATCGCCCTGATCTGTTGCAGGGATTCCGCCACGCTCGCCGGCACGCCCACCGCCAGCATCGGCACCCGCAGGCGCGCCAGCGCCGTGCGCGTGGCAAGCGGCGTGTGCGGCGACAGGATGACAAGATCCGGCCGCAGCGCGATCACCTCTTCCGCGCTGCCGAACTGCGCTGGAAAGCGGTTTGCCACCGCCAGCGGCAGCGATGTCGCCCGCGCGTCGTGCGACCAGTGACTGATGGCGGCGATCTGCGCTGCATCCGCCACC
>JBBRKH010000148.1:0-6131 GCA_038217965.1 Sphingomonadales bacterium
ATTTCCACCCGAAGCAGCGTGCGGGCGGCCGGATCGAGCGTTGTTTCCCACAATTGCTCGGCATTCATCTCGCCCAGACCTTTGTAGCGCTGCACCGAGAGGCCCTTGCGGCCGGCATCCATCACCGCGAGCAGCAGGTCCGACGGTCGACGCAAAATCGCGTCTCCCATCTTCGCCGGGGTTAGCCATGCAGCGGCCTGCTCGCTGGCGAGCGTGTGCAGCTTGCGGGCTTCGGTGGAGCGCAGGAAGGCGGTATCGATGATGTGGCGGTCGGTGACGCCGCGATCGAGATGCGAAACAACATAGCCGCCTTCGATCGCTGCCTCCACCGTCCAGCCGGAGGATTCCGAATTCAGCCAGCCGGCCAGCGTCGCGGCGGTGGCGGCAGGCTCCTGCCCTTCGGGATTGAGCGCGCCGGCCAGCGCCAGCGCCTCCACCAGCTGTGGCGGGTAGCGGCGCGGAACATAGGCCATCAGCCGCTTCATGCGCCGCGCATGCTCCAGCAGCAGCCGCAGATCGGCTCCGCTGCGGGCTTCGCCGGCGGCCACCACCTGCATCTGCGAAAGTCCGGCGGTAACGAGATATTCTTCCAGCGCGGCCTCATCCTTCAGATAGACCTCCGAGCGGCCGCGGCTTACCTTGTAGAGCGGCGGCTGGGCAATGTAGAGGTGGCCGGCATCGATCAGCGGCTTCATCTGGCGGTAGAAAAAGGTCAGCAGCAGGGTGCGGATATGCGCTCCGTCCACATCGGCGTCGGTCATGATGACGATCTTGTGGTAGCGCAGCTTTTCCAGGCTGAACTCGTCACGGCCGATGCCAGTGCCGAGCGCCTGGATCAACGTGCCGATTTCGCGCGATCCCAGCATCCGGTCGAAGCGCGCGCGCTCCACATTGAGGATTTTGCCCCAGAGCGGCAGAATGGCCTGAAACTGCCGGTTGCGCCCCTGCTTGGCCGAGCCGCCGGCGGAATCGCCTTCCACGATGAAAAGCTCGGATTTTGCCGGATCCTTCTCGTGGCAGTCGGCCAGCTTGCCGGGCAGCGAGGCAATGGAAAGCGCCGACTTGCGGCTGGCCTCGCGGGCCTTCCTTGCTGCCTCGCGCGCAATTGCCGCCTCGATGATCTTCTGCACAATGGCGCGCGCCGACGCCGGATTTTCCTCCAGCCATTCCGCCAGCTTGTCTGCCAGCAGCGATTCCAGCGGCTGGCGCACTTCGGACGACACCAGCTTGTCCTTGGTCTGCGAGCTGAACTTCGGATCGGGCAGCTTCACCGAAACAACCGCCGTGAGCCCCTCGCGCATGTCGTCTCCGGACAGGCCGACCTTTTCCTTCTTCAGCAGGCCGGATTTTTCCGCATACACATTGAGCGTGCGCGTCAATGCCGCGCGAAAGGCGGCCATGTGGGTGCCCCCGTCGCGCTGCGGGATGTTGTTGGTGAAGGCTAGCACCTGCTCGTAGTAGCTGTCGTTCCACTGCAGCGCGACATCGATGCCGATGTCGTCGCGCTGGCCGCGGATGGCGACCGGCTCCGGCATGAGCGGCGTCTTGGTGCGGTCCAGCCAGCGCACGAACTGGGTGAGCCCGCCATCGTAGAAGAATTCGGTCGAGCGAACATCGGCGTGCCGGTTGTCGGTGAGAAACAGGCGGACGCCGGAATTCAGAAAGGCAAGCTCGCGGAAACGGTGCTCCAGCCGGTCGAAATCGAACTCGATGCCGGTGCGGAAGGTCTCGATGGACGGGAAGAAGGTAACGCTGGTGCCGCGCCGATCGCCTTGCGGACCAACGGCTGCAAGAGGCGCCTGCGGAACGCCGCCGTGGAAGCGCATGTAGTGCTCGTGGCCATCGCGCCAGATGCGCAGGTCCAGCCAGTCCGACAGCGCATTGACGACCGACACGCCGACGCCGTGCAGACCGCCGGACACCTTGTAGCTGTTGCCTTCCACATTGTTGAACTTGCCGCCGGCGTGCAGCTCGGTCATCACCAGCTGCGCGGCCGAAATGCCTTCCTCGGGGTGGATTCCGGTCGGAATTCCGCGGCCATTGTCCTCGACCGTGACCGATCCATCGGGGTTCAGCACGATGTCGATCCGGTCGCAATGCCCGGCCATCGCTTCATCGATCGCATTGTCCGAAACTTCGAACACCATGTGATGCAACCCGGAGCCGTCGTCAGTGTCGCCGATGTACATGCCGGGACGCTTGCGAACAGCCTCCAGACCCTTCAAAAGCTGAATGGAATCAGCGCCATAATCACCGCTGGTCGCGGAGCTGGTCATATCGTCGTCGCTCATCCCTAGGGTATAGGCAAGCGGGTGCGAAAATGCCATGAAAAACGCCGTCAGCCCGGCGTCGCGATGCCATCTGCGATGGTGAAACGCGCGGCTCCGGAGATGCCGGCAAACAAGCCTGCATCGGTGCCTGAAAGCCAGCTCTGCCCCCCCAGCGCCGCCAGCCGCGCAAACAGTGCCGCGCGGCGGATCGCGTCGAGGTGCGCCGCCGCTTCATCCAGCAGCAGCAGCGGTGCCCGCCCGCTGTGTTCGGTCACAAGCTCGGCGTGCGCCAGCACGATCGCCATCAACAGCGCCTTCTGCTCGCCGGTTGAGGCTTGCGCTGCCGGCATGGACTTTTCGGCGTGTATCACCAGCAGATCGGCGCGGTGCGGGCCGCAGGTCGCCCGCCCGGCGGCACGATCGGCCAGGCGCGCTGCGCGCAGGGCGGCGGCCAGATCGGCATCGGCAGGCGCTCCGGCAAGCGCGATTTCCGGCGCTGGAAAGGCACTTGCCGGCAGCGCCCGAAGGCGCGCAGCCAGCGCAGACACCGTAGCCACGCGGGCGGCTGCAATTGCCGCGCCATGCTCGGCCATCTGCGCCTCCAGGGCGGCAAGCCACGCCGGATCGGGCGCCGCATCCCCGCCCAGCAGGCGGGTGCGGGCGCGCATCGCGGCCTCATAGCGGCTGGCATGGCCGGCATGCGACGGCGACAATGCGAGCACCAGGCGATCGAGGAAGCGCCGGCGCGCCGACGGCGTGTCCGCAAACAGCCGGTCCATCGTCGGAGTGAGCCACAGCACCGACAGCCAGTCGGACAGCGTGTTCAACGCTGCCGGTGCGCCGTTGATGCGCAAATTTCGCCGCGCGGGCGCGTCGGCGCTCGTCCCGGTGCGAAGGGCAATGGCGGGCAGGGCAGCCTCCACAGACAGGGTGGCGGCAATCTGGAAACCATTTTCCCCACCCTGGCGGGCGATTTCGCTCAGGGCAGCGCCGCGCAAACCGCGCCCGATGGCCAGCAGCGACAGCGCCTCCAGAATGTTGGTCTTGCCAGCGCCGTTGCTTCCGGTGAGCACCACGAAAGGCGCGTCACCCGGCTCCAGCCGGGTGGCTCTATGGTTGCGCAGGTCAACGAGCGACAGGCTCTGCACCCGGACGGGATGGCGCGTTTGCATCGCAGCGGCTCTAGCCGCCGTCCTGCGGACTCGCTAGAGGCTGCGCCTTGGTATCGGCTTAAGGATGGCGCTCGCACATGAACATGGTGGCGGAACTGATCGGCTTTGTGGTCTATGTGCTGCAGCTGTTCGTCTGGGTGATCATCGCCCAGGCGATCCTGTCGTGGCTCGTCGCGTTCAACGTGATCAACACGCAGAACCGCTTCGTCTATTCGCTGGTGAAGGGGCTCGACCGCTTCCTCAATCCGCTGCTGCGGCCGATCCGCAACGTGCTGCCAGATCTTGGCGGCATCGATCTGTCGCCGATGGTTCTCATCCTCGGCGTCATGCTGGCACAGCGGCTGCTCTCCGGGCTCGCGGTTGATCTGCTTTTGTGATCGGCATCCGGTGATCATCGATGGGAAGGCGCACGCGGCGCGGCTGCGGGCGGATGTGGCGCAACAGGTCAACGAGCGCGGAGCGGCAGGGGCCCGCCCGCCAGCGCTCGCCGTGGTGCTGGTTGGCGAGGATGCAGCCAGCCAGGTTTATGTGCGCAACAAGATCGCCGCCTGCCGCGAGGCCGGCATCACGTCGATTGTGCACCGCCTGAGTCCGGACACCGACGAGACGGAGCTGCTGGGGCTGGTGGCTGCACTAAACGCAGACGCGGCCGTGGACGGCATTCTGGTGCAGTTGCCGCTGCCGCCGCAGATCGACAGCGCCAAGGTCATATCGGCCATCGACCCGGGCAAGGATGTCGATGGCTTCCACCCCTTGAACGCCGGGCGGCTGGCAACCGGATTGCCGGGCTTTGTCCCCTGCACCCCGCTTGGCTGCCTGCGCCTGCTGGAAGCAACGCTCGGCGACCTCGCCGGTGCCGAGGCACTGGTTATCGGGCGCTCCACCATCGTCGGTCGGCCAATGGCAAGCCTGCTCGTGTCCGCATCTGCCACAGTGACCGTGGCGCACAGCCGCAGCCTCGACCTCGCCCGCTTGTGTGGTCGGGCCGATATCGTTGTGGCGGCAGCCGGGCGGCCGGAAATGGTGCGCGGGGGATGGCTGAAGCCGGGCGCTACGGTCATCGATGTGGGGATCAACCGCGTCCACACTCCCGAAGGCGGCAGCAGGCTTGTGGGCGACGTGGCTTTCGAGGAGGCGGTGCAGATTGCCGCGCACATCACACCGGTGCCGGGCGGCGTCGGCCCGATGACGATTGCCTGCCTGCTTGAAAACACGCTGAAGGCGGCCTCCGGTTGACCTTTCCCCTCGATCTCTTCATTTCCGCCCTTGTCACGCTGCTGGTGGTCATCGATCCGCCCGGCTGCGCGCCGATCTTCGCCAGCCTCACCACCAATTCCACCGATGCCGCGCGCCGCGCGATGGCCGTCCGAGCGGTCGCCATTGCCTCGGCCATTCTGCTGGGGTTTGCCATCGCCGGCGAACCTTTCCTGCGGGCGCTGGGCATCAGCCTCGATGCGTTTCGCGTCGCCGGCGGCATCATGCTGTTCCTGATCGCCATCGACATGGTTTTCGAAACCCGCACCAAGCGCCGCGAGGAGCGCGCGCAAGCGGTGGAACAGGAGGATGTCGCGGTCTTCCCCATGGCCATGCCGATGATTGCCGGGCCGGGTTCGATCGCCTCGGTGATGCTGCTGACCTCCAAGGCCGACACGCCGGAACAGACAATCGCAGTCTACCTCGCGCTTGCACTGGTGCTGTTGCTGACACTCGCTGCGCTGCTGGCAGCCGGCCCCATCATGCGCCGCGTGGGATCCAAGGTCGAAGGCATGATAACCCGGCTGCTGGGCGTCATCCTGGCGGCGCTGGCAGCGCAGATCGTCATCGATGGTCTGCGCGGGGCTTTCGGGTAGAGCAAAGGGCAAAGCCCGTCGGCGCTACAGGCTCAGGTGCGCGGCGCCGGGCACCGGCAGGGCGTGGTGGGTGGCCGCGACGACGAGGCCGCCCTGTTCCCGGTGCGAGGCGATGGCCCGCAACAGGCGGATTTCCGAAGCGGCATCAAGCGCGTTCGTCGGTTCGTCAAGCAGCCAGAGCGGCGCGCCGGATGCGATGACGCGGGCGAGCGCGGCGCGCTGGCGCTGCCCGGCCGACAGCATCGCACACGGCAGATCGAGCAGGCTGTCGATGGCCATTGCAACCGCTGCGCCCTGCACGGCAGCAGGCGGCGCGGCATCCAGCGCGGCCCAGTAGGCAAGCTCGCTGCCGAGCAATCGATCGGGCTTGAGTGCGGGTTCGCCGGCTTGCCAGCCGATGGCAAAAGGGTTGGCAAGCATGCCACCGGCTGGCTCCAGCAGGCCGGCAACCAGGCGCAGCAACGAGGATTTTCCAGCGCCATTGGGGCCGGTGACGAGCAATGCGTCGCCGCGCGCCACCCGGAACGACACAGTTTCGAACAGCAGCCGTCCGCCGCGCACGAGAGCCAGATCGGTGCCCACCAGCACATCGCCGCTTGCGTTCAACACTTGCCCGCCCTAGACGCACGCCCGTGTCGGAGCGTGGCGCAGCCTGGTAGCGCATTAGACTGGGGGTCTAAGGGTCGCAGGTTCGAATCCTGTCGCTCCGACCATGCCCGAAGGCGACTGCGATCAGTGCGCAGCACTGACTTGCAGACTCGCCGAAGGGCCGGCCGGCGGGTTCTCGCAAGCCGCAAGCGGCGGCTTTGCCGACCGCTTCGGCCTTCCAGAAGCCCGAC
>JBBRKH010000149.1:0-6043 GCA_038217965.1 Sphingomonadales bacterium
GCTTTGGGAAATGGGCGGCGCGCAGCAGGTGCTGCAAGGCGTGCTGGAGCAGACCAGGGGCCTGCTGCACGGCGTTACCTGCGGGGCGGGCATGCCCTACAAGCTGAGCGAAATCGCCGCACAGCACGGGGTATTTTACTATCCGATCATTTCCTCGGGCCGTGCCTTCCGGGCGCTCTGGAAGCGGGCCTATTCGAAGGCCAGCGAATGGCTGGGCGCGGTCGTTTATGAAGACCCGTGGCTGGCCGGCGGGCACAATGGGCTTTCCAACGCCGAAGACCCGAAGGCACCGCAAGACCCCTATCCGCGCGTGAAAGACTTGCGCGAGGTGATGCGCGAGGGCGGCATTTCAGATGAAGTGCCGATCGTGATGGCCGGGGGAGTCTGGTATCTGCGCGAGTGGGAGCATTGGGTTGACAATCCGGAGCTTGGCAGGATCGCCTTCCAGTTCGGCACCCGGCCGCTGCTGACGCAGGAAAGCCCCATTCCGGACGGCTGGAAGGCGCTGCTTCCCGGACTGGACGAAGGCGATATCCTGCTGCACAAATTCTCGCCCACCGGATTTTACTCCAGCGCGGTGCGCAACACGTTTCTGCGCGGCCTCGAGGGCCGCTCCGAGCGGCAGATCGCCTTCAGCGCGCAAGCGGCGGGCGACCACCAGTTCACGCTGGATGTGGGCGTCGGGCGAAAGACCTACTATGTCACACGCAACGACTTGAACCGGGCGCGCGAATGGCATGGCGCCGGCTTCACCGAGGCGTTGAAGACGCCGGACAACACGCTCGTCTTCGTCGGCCCGGAGGAAAAGGCGATGATCCGCAAGGATCAGACCGATTGCATGGGCTGCCTCAGCCACTGCGCGTTTTCCGCCTGGAAGGATCATGGCGACCACACCACCGGCTATCTGGTCGACCCGCGCAGCTTCTGCATCCAGAAAACCCTGCAAGACATCGCGCACGGGGCGGACCCGGAGCATGAGCTGATGTTCGCCGGGCACTCGGCCTACCGCTTCAAGCAGGACCCGTTTTACTCGAACGGGTTCGTGCCCACGGTGAAGCAGCTGATGGACCGGTTGCAGACGGGGGATTGACGCACCGACCGCGCTTTCGTTGACTCATGCCGCCCCTTTGCGCATGAGAATGGTCGATATCCGATGACTCCCGGGGAGCTTTGAAAGCGTATGAAAATTCTCGTGCCCGTGAAGCGGGTGGTCGACTATAATGTCAAGGTTCGCGTGAAAAGCGACCAGAGCGGCGTCGAGCTTGCCAACGTCAAGATGAGCATGAACCCGTTCGACGAAATCGCCGTCGAGGAAGCAGTGCGCCTGAAGGAAAAGGGCGTTGCGACCGAAATCGTCGTTGTGTCCGTCGGCCCGCAGCAGGCGCAGGAAACCATCCGCACGGCGCTTGCGATGGGGGCCGATCGCGGCATTCTCGTCACTGTGGATGGTCCGACCGAAAGCCTTGGTGTTGCAAAGCTGCTGGCGAAGATCGCTGCCGAAGAAGCGCCAGGCCTCATCATCCTCGGCAAGCAGGCAATCGACGACGACGCCAGCCAGACCGGGCAGATGCTGGCCGCCTTCCTGGGCTGGGGGCAGGGCACGTTTGCGTCCAAGGTCGAGCCTTCGGGCGACAGCGTTGCGGTCACCCGCGAAGTCGATGGCGGGCTGGAAACGGTCGAGCTGAAGCTGCCGGCCATCGTCACCACCGATCTGCGGCTGAACGAACCGCGCTATGCGTCGCTGCCCAATATCATGAAGGCCAAGGCGAAGCCGATCGCTGCCAAGACGCCGGCCGATTACGGCGTGGACATGACACCGCGGCTTAGCGTCTTGAAGGTGACCGAGCCGCCGAAGCGCAGCGCCGGCATCAAGGTGAAAACCGTGGAAGAGCTGATCGAAAACCTCAAGAATGCTGGAGCACTTGCGTGAACAAGTTCGACCAACAAGAAAACGGAGCCCTGGCATGAGCGTCCTTGTCCTCGCAGAGCATGACAACAGCGTCTTGAAGGACTCCACGCTAAACGCCGTGACCGCTGCCAAGGCGCTTGCGGCGCAGACGGGTGGCGATGTGCATCTGCTGGTGGCAGGCAGCGGGTCATCTGCGGTTGCCGATGCAGCGTCCAAAGTCGAAGGCGTCGCCAAGGTGCTGCATGCCGACGATGCGGCGTACGAAAATGCGCTCGCCGAGAATATGGCGCCGCTGATTGCCGGGCTGATGGTCGGCTATGATGCGCTTGTCGCGCCCGCCACCACGCGCGGCAAGAACATTGCCCCGCGCGTTGCTGCAATGCTGGATGTGGCGCAGATTTCCGAAATTCTCTCGGTCGAATCCGCCGACACCTTCACCCGTCCGATCTATGCCGGCAATGCAATCGCAACGGTGAAATCGTCGGACGCGAAGAAGGTTATCACCGTGCGCGGAACGGCCTTCCCGAAAGCCGCCTCGACCGGTGGCAGCGCAATCGTCGCAGCCGCGTCGGGCGATGGTGACGCCGGCCTGTCCAGCTTCAAGGGCGCCGACCTTACGGTGTCCGCGCGGCCCGAACTGACCAGCGCCAAGGTCATCGTCTCCGGTGGCCGCGCGCTCGCCAGCGCAGACGCCTTCCACCAGATTATCGATCCGCTGGCCGACAAGCTGGGTGCCGCCGTCGGCGCATCGCGCGCGGCAGTCGACGCGGGTTATGCTCCAAACGATTATCAGGTTGGCCAGACCGGCAAGATCGTCGCGCCCGAGCTTTATGTTGCCGTCGGTATTTCCGGCGCCATCCAGCATCTCGCGGGGATGAAGGATTCGAAGATCATCGTCGCCATCAACAAGGATGAGGAAGCGCCCATCTTCCAAGTGGCGGATTTCGGCCTGGTGGGCGATCTGTTCACGCTGGTTCCGGAGCTGACCGGCAAATTGTGACATCGCGTTAACCCACTGTCACGAGAGCGTCATCAAACAGTCAAGAGCCGGTAACCAAATGCCTGCATCGAACAGCCTTCCAGTCCACGGGGGATTTTCCATGCTTCGCTTTGCAATTCCAGTCGCGCTGCTGCTCGCCGGCACCGCCAACGCCACCATCGATTTCACCGGCAGCCTCGCCATCGCCGGTGGCGACACCGATCTGTCCGGGATCAGCCCGAACTTCGGCGGCAATCGCCTGTCGTTCGGTTCCGATCTGTTCTACGACCGTTCCAGCAGCTCATTTTGGGGCATCACCGATCGCGGCCCCGGCGGCGGCGTCATCGATTTCGCGCCGCGGGTGCACCAGTTCACGCTGGACATCTCTTCGGCCGGTGCAGTCGGCGGCTACACGCTGCTGAAAACGGTCGTCTTCAAGCAGGCCGATGGCGTGACCCCGTTCACCGGCCTGAACCCCCTGCTCGCGCCGCAAGGCAGCAAATCGGTTCTGGGCGGATCATTCGATCCGGAAGGCTTTCACCGCCTCGCCAACGGCAACATGCTGGTGTCCGATGAATATGGCCCTTCGGTTTATGAATTCGATTCCGAAGGCGTGCTTATCCGCGCGTTCGAAGTGCCCGCAAATCTCGTTCCGCGCCAGGCCGACAGCAGCATCAACTATGTCGATGGACGCCCCACTATCACCAGCGGCCGGCAGGACAATCGCGGCTTCGAAGGGCTGACCGTCTCGGCGGACGGCACAAAGGTTTATGCGATCCTGCAAGACCCGCTGGTCAACGAAGGGCGGGGCGGGCAAGGCCGCCGCAGCCGCAACCTGCGCATTGTGGAGTATGACATGGCGACCGGCCAGCAGACGGCGCAATATGCCTATCAGCTGGAATCGATTGCCGACATCAACCTGCGCACGACGACCGCGTTCCAAGAGAATCAGCAGGGCCGCAACATCGGAGTCTCGTCCATCACCGCCCTGCCCAATGGCCAGTTTCTGGTGATCGAGCGGGACAACCGTGGCATCGGCGTAGACGACGGGACGGGCGCCAGTTCGATCGGCACCAAGCGCGTCTATCTTGTCAGCCTCGCCGGTGCGACCGATGTGAAAGACATCAGCTTTGCCGGCTCCAGCGTGCTGCCCGGCGGGGTCGTTCCGGTCGCCAAGTCGCTCTACCTCGACGTCTATCAGGCGCTTGCCGACGCTGGGATAACCGTCGGCGAAAAGCTGGAGGGCCTCAGCTTCGGCCCGGCAATCGACGGTGGGCTGTCGCTCGTGCTGGTGACCGACAATGACTTCTCGGTGACACAGACCGGTCAGGGCGTGCAACTGGATGTGTGCAGCTCGGGCGTTGGCGGCATCACCAGCCAGGTCGCCCTTGGCGCTGCGTGCCCCAATGGCCAGGCGCTGCTGCCAACCTACGCCTATGTGTTCAAGGTGTCCGGCGATTCGCTCGCTGCTGTGGTTCCGGAGCCTGCAACCTGGGGCATGATGATCGCCGGCTTCGGACTGGTGGGCAGCGCGCTGCGCCGCCGGCGGGTGCTGGCGGCCTGACGAATCGATGAGGTGCGGCCGGCCATTGCTGCGGCAATGGCCGGCTGCAAATCGTGTCGGGATTGTGCAAGCCCCGCTGCACCGCTAGCCGCTAGAGCATGTTCCGTTCAAATGGAGACATTTGGATGGAAAGCCATGCGGAAAAACAAGGCTATAGAGCGGCCGTTCTGATGCAACCAGAACGTCACTCGCTCTAGCCGACACAGCGGGAGAGGGCATTTCATGAAAATTGGCATCATCGGCGCGGGCATGATGGGCGCAGGGATTGCGCAGGTTTGCGCCGCCGCCGGGCATCATGTGCTGTTGACCGATATGGACGTCGCCCGCGCCGACAAGGGCAAGGCTGGTATTGCAAAATTGCTGGAGCGGCAGGTGGGCAAGGGCAGCCTGGAGGCATCTGCCGCCGCAGCGACGCTCGCCCGGATCGCAACCGCCGGCAACACCGATGGCTTTGCCGACGCCGACATGGCGATCGAAGCCGCAACCGAAAACGACGGCCTGAAGCAGAAAATTTTCGCCGGCCTTGCCGGAAAACTGGCGCCGGATGCCGTTCTTGCCACCAACACCTCCTCCATCTCGATCACCATGCTCGGCAGCCACACCGACCGCCCCGACCGCTTCGTTGGCCTGCACTTCTTCAATCCAGTTCCGGTGATGCAACTGGTGGAGATCATCCCCGGCCTCGCCACCAGCGACAGCACCCGCGAGCAGGCCCGCACCTTCATCGACAGCCTGGGCAAGACCGCCATCGTTTCCGAGGATTCGCCCAGCTTCATCGTCAACCGCATCCTCTGCCCGATGCTGAACGAAGCCATTTTCGCGCTCGGCGAGGGGGTCGGCAGCGTCGTCGATATCGATACCGGCCTGAAGCTCGGCGCCAACCATCCGATGGGGCCGCTCACGCTGGCCGATTTCGTGGGGCTGGACACGCTGCACGCCATCATGCTGGTGATGCAGCAGGCCACCGGCGACCCGAAATACCGCCCGGCCCCGCTGCTCAGCAAATATGTGGAAGCCGGCTGGTATGGGCGCAAGTCCGGCCGCGGTTTCTATGATTATGGCGGCGACAAGCCCATCCCGACGCGCTAGCCAGCTCAGCGGAAAGGCTTCCATATGCCCGTGCTTCGCCAGGTTCCCCGCTCCGATGCGAGTGCCAAAATCGTCACCCGCATGTACGATCTGCTGTTCGGCGATCGAGATCCGGTCAGCCAGCCCGGCACGGCAACTGGCACGCCCGGCAACTGGTGGACGGTTTTTGCGCTTGTGCCCGATATCCTGCAGCATGCAGTCGATGGCTTTGCCGTGTATCGCAACCCGGCCCGCCGCATCGATCCGGTGCTGCGCGAACTTGGCCAGACACGGGCCGGCTGGGCGCGCGGGAGCCAGTTCGTGTTTTCGCAGCATTGCAAATCGCTCCGGGCGCTTGGCGTGGCAGACGCGAAGATCGAGGCCATTGCGCACTGGACGGTTTCGGATCTTTTTGACGCGCAGGAGCGCGCAGTGCTGGCCTATGCCGATGGGCTGTGCCTGGCCAACGGCCGCGTGCCGGATGCCGTGTTTGCCGCGCTGCGCCGCTTCTGGGACGATGCAC
>JBBRKH010000150.1:0-6029 GCA_038217965.1 Sphingomonadales bacterium
GGCATGGATGGAGCTGCCCGAAAGCCGGATGCTCGCCTTCTGGTGCAACGTGTTCCACCATTCCACGCTGAACTTGATGATCGGCAGATTGACAGTGCCGACAATCGCCAGCAGTCCCGCGGCCTTCAGCCCGCGCGCTTCGTCTTCATAGGCGCGCGCCAGGGCAATCACGCCGAGATAGAGCAGAAAAAGCACCAGCATCGACGTCAGCCGGCCATCCCAGACCCACCATGTTCCCCATGTCGGCCGGCCCCAGATCGAACCGGTGACAAGGCATATGGCAGCGAACATCGCGCCAACGGGCGCAATTGCCCGCACCGCAAGCTCGGCCAGCGGATGCTTCCACACCCGCGCCGCCAGCGCCGCCAGCGCCATGCCGAGATAGCCTGATGAGGCAAGCCACGCCGCCGGCACATGCACATACATGATGCGCACGCTGTTGCCCTGCAGATAGTCGGCAGGAGACGCAAACAGCCCGATGCCGAGACCGATGCCGGTCAGCAGCAACCCGAGCCCGAGCAACCACGGCAGCAGCGCCTCGGAGAGCTTCAGAAATCGCAGCGGGTTGGCATAGGCATGCATCAGACGCACTTCTTAGCATGGAGAATATTGCCGCGTCATCCCCGAACCAGCCGAACTGAGGTGCGGCATTTGTTTCAGCTCCGGGCGGCCTTCAGCGCCTGCGCGGTGGCAAAGGGCGAGATCGCAACCAGCAGCAGCGCACTGGCCGCCAGCAGGCGCAGCGCGCCGGGTTCATCGGGGCGACTGCCGAAGATCAGCAGCGGCAGAGCCAGCGGCACGATGACCAGAGCCACCAGTCCGCCGCCGCCGCGTGCGCCAAGCGTGAAAGCGGCCGCCATCCCCGCCAGCGCCGCCAGCCCGAACGTGCCGAGCGCCAGGCCAAGCGCCAGCAATGGCAGCCGATCCATCGGCAGGGCGAGCATGATGGCGGCAACGGGCAGGGCAATCAGCAGCGGCAGCGCAAAGGCTATCCACATCGCCACCATGCGCGCCACCGCCAGCGTCTCGCCGGCAATCCGCCGCACCGCCAGCTGGTCCAGCGTGCCGTCGGCGGCATCCCCGGCATACAATGTGCTCACCGGCAGCAGGCTGGCAAGCAGCGCGGCCACCCAGGCAATTCCCGGCGCCACCTGCGCCAGCAATCCGGCATCCGGGCCCAGCGCAAAGGGAAAGCTGATCGCCACCAGCAGAAAGAACAGCACCGGCAACAGCCATTCACCGGGCCGGCCGGCAATCAACGCAAGATCCCGGCGCACCAGCGCCAGCATCAGGCCAGCAGCGCCGCTCAAGCGTTCGGCGACCGGAACAGGCTGTCGGCAACCGACCGGAACGATGTCGCCCCGTCCCGCTTGGCCTTCGAGCGTGCAAGTTCGGCGGTCAGCAGCGCTATCCGCCCGTCCAGTTCGGCAACCGACAGGCGATCGAGATCTTCGCGCGCCAGCTGCCTGATGGGATCGTCGGCGCGCCGCGCCAGGCTGTCGTCCGGTTCCATGCCTGTCTCCTGTGCCGAAGCTCTTGCACTTTCCGCCGCGCCGGACAACGGTTGCCGAAGTTTTCAACCGGTGTTCAGGGGCCAGCAGGTGAGCGAAGCCATTCCAGCCGTGATGCGCGCAATTGATCCGGCAAGCCCCG
Organism: Sphingomonadales bacterium; assembly: GCA_038217965.1. Lineage (GTDB taxonomy): Bacteria > Pseudomonadota > Alphaproteobacteria > Sphingomonadales > Sphingomonadaceae > Sandaracinobacteroides. The sequence continues at coordinate 1,654 of JBBRKH010000150.1, forward strand.
GCGGCCCCGATGTGCTCGTCGTCGTGGAGCGACCGGTGCCCGCACCAGGCCCCGGCGAAGTGCTGATCCATGTGCACGCCGCCGGCGTCAACCGCCCCGACATCCTGCAGCGCATGGGCCTTTATCCGATGCCGCCCGGCGCGCCCACCATCATGGGGCTGGAGGCCGCCGGCGAAGTCGTGGCGCTCGGTGAGGGCGTATCCGATATCCGCCTCGGTGATCCCGTCACGGCGCTGGTGGCCGGCGGCGCCTATGCCGATTATGTCACCGCGCCGTCGGGCCAGTGCCTGCCCGTGCCTCCCGGCATGCATTTCACCGAAGCCGCCGGCCTGCCCGAAACCTATTTCACCGTCTGGTCCAATCTGTTCGACCAGGCCGGCGGCAAGGCGGGCGACACGGTGCTCGTGCACGGCGGAACGTCCGGCATCGGCGTCACCGCCATAGACCTGTGCCGGCTTTTCGGCCTCGGCATCATCGTCACCTGTGGTTCGGACGCGAAGTGCAGCGCGGCAAGCGGTCTTGGCGCCACCCACACCATCAACTACCGGGACGGCGATTTCGCGGCCGAAGTTCGCGCGCTCACCGGCGGGCGCGGTGTCGACATCGTCATCGACATGGTCGGCGGCGATTATGTGCCGCGCAACCTCGTCTGCCTCGCCGAAGGCGGTCGGCACGTTTCCATTGCCTTCCAGCAGGGCGCCCGCACCGAGCTCGATCTTGCGCTGGTAATGCGCCGGCGCCTGATTCTCACCGGCTCGATGCTGCGTCCACGCCCGGTGGTCTACAAGGCGCAAGTTGCAGCGGCGCTCCGCGAGCAGGTGTGGCCCGCCTTTGCCGACGGCCAGCTCACGCCTCGGCTGGACAAGGTTTTTCCGCTCCACGAAGCGCCTGCGGCGCACCGATACATGGAGTCGGGTGGCCACGTCGGCAAGATCGTCCTGCAGCTCGATTGAAGCCCATCCCGGTTGGTCCAGCCCGTTTGGCCCATCCTGTTCGGGCAGTCAGGTTGACACAGGCTGCCCCGGCTTGCACCGATGCGGGCATGTCGACCATTGCCGCATTGAAGCAGGAGCTCGCCACGCTTGGCGCAATCGCCGAAGTCGGCTTCAAGCCCGACGAAAGTGTCGCCGACCGCATCCGCGCTGCTGCCGCCCGGCTGGAAGCCGCAAATCCCACGCCGGAACCGGCGCGCGCGTCAGCGATGCTGCGCGGCCGCTGGCGGCTGCTGTATTCCAACATCGATCTGCAACGCTCCACCACGCTCGCCAGGCTGTCGTTCAACATGCTGCCGAAAACGCCGGTCGAGGTGACCGAGCTTTACAACGAAATCGATCCGGCAACCGGCCAGTATGACAATGTGATCGGCCTGCTGTTCGAGGACGGCACCCCCGGCCGGCAGGTGATGCTCGGCGGCTACAGCGTCGAAGACGATCATCTGCTCGATGTGCGCTTTTCCGATGCGCTCGTGATCGGTCATGGTGCGCCCGTGCGCATCACGGTGGACAATGCCCGCATTCCGCCGCTGCACACCGAAATCACCTATCTCGATGACGGCTTCCGGCTGGTGCGCGGCCGGGAGGGCAGCCTCTACATTCTGGAGCGGCTGGACGCTGCGCCGATGGTCTGGGCCCGCGACGCCTGATGCCCGACAAATAGGCGAGCTTGGGGTCATCGCCGCGAGCCGGTAAACCATGCGAAACTGGTAAACCATGCTGGTAAACCGTGCAAAACTGGGAGAGATACCGTGTCACAGCCGTTTCCGGACAACCCCTATCTGCAAGGCCACTACCGCCCGTTCGGCGCCGAGATGGCAGCGGAAAATCTCGTCGTCGAGGGCAACATTCCCGAAGGCCTGGCCGGCACTTTCTACCGCAACGGCCCCGATCCGCAGTTTCCGCCCCACCCGGACGACCGCTACCATGTGTTCGACGGCGACGGCATGGTCTATGCCATCCGCCTGGGTGACGGCAGGGCGGCGATGCGCAACCGCTACGTGCGCACCCGCAAGTTCGAGCTGGAGCGGGCGGCCGGCAAGCGCCTGTTCGGCGTGTTCGGCAATCCGCGCTTCAACGACCCTTCCGTGTCACCGATGGAATACAACAACGCCAACACCCACATCTTTCCGCACGCCGGTGGCCTCTACGCGCTGATGGAAGGCTGCCCGCCGACGGCAATTCATCCCGACACGCTGGAGACAATCGGCTTCGAAACTTTCGACATGACCGTCACCGGCCCGTTCACCGCGCACCCCAAGGTCGATCCTGGAACCGGTGCGCTGCATGCCTTCGGCTACTCCGCAAGGGGCCCGGCCAGCACGGCGGTTCGCTACAACATCATCGACGCCGCCGGAAAGCCGCAGCATGTCGCGTGGCTGGATCAGCCCTATGCTTCGATGATGCACGATTTCGCGCTGACCGACGCGCACGTCGTATTCCCCTGCCTGCCGGTCGCGCTGTCGATGGAGCGCGCCATGCAGGGCAAACCGGTCGCCGCCTGGGAGGCGGACAAGCCGGCCGCATTTGGCATCATGGCCAAGGGTGGCAGCGGCGGTGAAACGGTCCGGTGGCTGGAAACCGACCCCACTTTCATGTTTCACATCGCCAACAGCTTCGATGACGGCGAGGATATCGTGCTCGATGTGGCCGGCGCGAAGCGCGCGCCGCTGATGCCATCGACCGACGGCACGCTGCCGGGCCATGAGGAAACCCGTTTCATGCTGCGGCGATGGCGCATCGGCGGCAACGGCAGTTTCCGCGAGGAAACGATCGATGGCCTCGACATTCAGTTCCCGCGCATCGATGATCGCTTCCAGGGCAGGCGCTATGGCAAGGCCTTCGTCAATGGCACTGCAAGGCCCGGCGCCGGGCGGGTGGATGGTTTCGATTCGATTGCCGTCATCGACGTGGAAACCGGCATGCGCGACGAATTCAGCTTCGGCGAAGGCGCCTACTGCGGCGAGCCGGTGTTCGTGTCCCGCGGTGCGCAGGAGGGCGACGGCTGGCTGCTCTGTCTTGTATGGGACAGCACCACCAACGAAAGCTGCCTCGCCATTCTGGATGCGCATGCAGTGGCTGCGGGGCCGGTCGCCCGAATTCACATGCCGGCCCGGGTACCGGGCGGTTTCCACTGCCATTGGCGCAACGCTGCCTGAAGGACCAGAAGCATGACCGACAAACCCGAATCCGTTGGCCGCGAAGTTCTTTACGAAGTCGTCAACCAGCACATCGCGGTGATCCGGTTGAACCGGCCAGACAAGCGAAATGCCGTGAACGGCGATGTTGCCACTGCGCTGGACTGGATCGTCAAGGAAACCGAACGCGATCCCGAAATCCGCGCCTGCATCCTCGCCTCGTCGTCGGATGGCGCTTTCTCCGCCGGCGCCGACCTGTCGGAAATTTCCAAAGGCCGCGGCGCGACGCTTTCCACCAGAGATGGCGGCTTCGGCGGCCTGGTGATCCACCCGCGCGAAAAGCCGTGGATAGCCGCAGTCGCAGCCCCGGCACTGGCCGGCGGCTGCGAACTGGCGCTCAGCTGCGACATGATCGTCGCCGCCCACACGGCGCGCTTCGGTCTGCCCGAAGTGAAGCGCGGGCTGTTTGCCGGTGCCGGCGGCGTGTTCCGCCTCACCCGCCGCCTGCCCGCTTCCATCGCCTATGAGCTGGTGGCAACCGGCGATCCATTGGACGCACCGAGAGCTTACGCGCTCGGCCTGGTCAACAGGCTGACGAGCGCTGATCAGGTTCTGAACGAAGCCATTGCGCTCGCCGAAGCCATTGTCGTCAACGCGCCGCTATCCGTGCGCGAAAGCCTGAAGGTGGCGCGCATGGCGTATGACAAGGCCGAGGAAGACCTTTGGCCGATCTCGCGCGCTGTCAGCGCCAGGGTCTTCAGCAGCGAGGATGCCCGCGAAGGCCCGATCGCCTTTCTGGAAAAGCGCGCGCCGGTGTGGAAAGGGCGATAGCCGGAACCAGTCTGCGCTTCGCGGGTTCTGGCTTGATGACCGCAGAACCAGCGCCTCCGGGCAAAACCGAAACGACCGACAATTCCGCGCCCGCAGTGAAGGTGCGCGGCGGTGTAGAGCTCGGCACTATGCGCTGGGTTCTGATACTGGGCATCGGCGCTGCAATTCTGGCCATGATCGGGGCTGCCGCCGGTGTATTCCAGGTGTTCTGACAAAGCTCGATGAGCAAGGCTCATCGAGCCTAGAGCATCAAGCCTTTAATCTGCAACGTATTCGGCTGCCTTGAGGTAGTTCCAGCATTCTTGCGGGTCGTACAGGTTGCAGATTGATCCGACGGCTTTCCACAGAGCGTCGATGGTTCGGGCTTTGGCCTTTCGCAGATGCGCCTTGAGCTTGGCGAAGGCCATTTCGATGG
>JBBRKH010000151.1:0-6007 GCA_038217965.1 Sphingomonadales bacterium
CACGAGCGCATGCCCCAGCATGCCGGCGATCAGCGGCTCGCCTTTGGATTTTTCGACCGCCGACCGAAGCGGTGGCAGGCTGGCGGAAACCCGGCCGGATTCCAGCAGAACCTGGCCTTTCAGCTCGAGGATGTAGGGGTCGTCCGGCATTCTGGCGAGCAGCGCATCCAACTCGGCCAGCGCCTTGTCGGGAAAGGCCGATTTGTGGAACGCATAGGCGCGCGCGACGCGCGCCGGCTCCGATATGTCGGTGAGCGGATAGGCCTTCAACGTGTCGGCCGGATCGGACACGAAGCCGATCAGCTTGCCGCGAATCCGCTGATAGCGCGCCTGCAAGGCAGGATCTGCGCCCTTGCCCCACGCCGGCGACCGCTGCACCACCTGCTCGAGCGCGGAAATGCGCTCGCCCGAGAGCGGGTGGGTGCGGTTGTAGCCATTGTCCTGCGGGATCGACAGGCGATACTCATTGCCCTGCAACTGACGGAAAAAGCTCAGCATTCCGGCGCCGTCCACGCCAGCGGCCTCGAGAAACCTGGCGCCGGCCTGGTCGGTGCGGCTTTCCTGTTCGCGGTTGAAAGCGAGGAATTTGCCCTGCGCGGCCTGCTGCCCGGCCATCAGCACAGCCATGCCGGCGTCGGCACCGCCGGCGGCGATCAGCGCGGCCGCCAGCGCCAGCGACAGGAGGGAGATGTTGGAGGCCGGCCCCACGCCCTCGCTAAAGCGCACGGCATGGCCGCCGGCAACATGCCCCAGTTCGTGGGCGAGCACGCCTTGCAACTGCAGGACATCGGTTGCCGCAATCAGCAGACCACTGTGAAAATACACCGTCTGCCCAAGCGTTGCGAAGGCGTTTATCTCGGCATCGCCGATCAGATAGATGCCCACCGTCTGCGGATCGAGATTGGCGGCAAGCATGAGCGGTTTGCCGATATCGCGAAAGAATGCCTCGGTCTCGGCATCGCGAAGGATGTTCTGGGCGTGGGCGGCGCCGCCCGAAATTTGCCCGACAAGGAGCAGCACTGCAGCCATCCAGATGCGCAGAGCGCGGGAAGAGGCAAGGATTGACGGCATGGGTTTCCTGTCACGGGTTGCCGTTGGAACGTCTGGCTGTCTAGAGGGAGCGTAGCTGTCGCGGTGCTGAACGGCCAGGCAGGCCGTTGGGCCAGGAGGGTGAACATGAAGCGCAAACTGATCGCCGGGAACTGGAAGATGAACGGGATGCAGGCGAGCGCCGCCGAAGTGGACGCGCTGCTCGCAGCGCCGCGCCCGGCGGGCGCTTTGCTCGTCGTCTGCCCGCCTGCCACCCTGGTCGGGCGGTTTGCAGCGCGGCTTTCGGGCAGTGGCATTGCCGTGGGCGGACAGGATTGCCATGCCGCCGCTTCGGGCGCGCACACCGGGGATGTTTCGGCCGAGATGCTGGCGGACGCCGGCGCCGGCTATGTGATCGTCGGCCACAGCGAGCGACGGGCGGACCATGATGAGAGCGACGCCGGTGTGAAGGCCAAGGTGCAGGCCGGCTGGCGCGCCGGGCTGGTCGTTATTTTGTGCGTCGGCGAAACGCTGGCGGAGCGCGAAGCGGGGCAGACGCTGGCGATCGTTGCCGGGCAGATCGCCGGATCGATGCCCGAGGGCGCAAGCGGCGACAATCTGGTGATAGCCTACGAGCCCGTATGGGCCATCGGCACCGGCCTCACGCCAACGGCGGCGCAGGTGGAAGATGTGCATCGGGCGATCGCCGGGCAGCTGCGATCACTCGCGGGCCAGCCTGTGCGCGTGCTGTATGGCGGCTCGGTGAAGCCTTCCAATGCAGCCGAGCTGCTCTCGCTGCCAGGGGTCGATGGCGCGCTTGTCGGCGGCGCGAGCCTGCAGGCGGCGGACTTTCTGGCAATTGCGAATTCCGTATGATTGCCGCCTGCACGGAGTGCACGCCATGACTACCGCCTGCACGGAGTGCACGCCATGACTGCCGCTTGCACGGAGTGCACGCCATGACAGCCGCCCGCACGGAGTGCACGCCATGATTCTCGTGGTCGACAATTACGACAGCTTCACCTTCAATCTGGTGCATTATCTGCTCGAACTGGGCACCGAAGTGGAGGTGATCCGCAACGACGCCATGACCGTGGACCAGGCGCTTGCGCTGAAGCCGGAAGCCATCCTGCTTTCTCCCGGCCCATGCACGCCCAACGAAGCCGGCATCTGCCTTGGCCTCGTGGAGGCGGCCGCTGCCCGCGACCTTCCGCTGCTGGGCGTCTGCCTTGGCCACCAGGCGCTGGGACAGGCGTTTCAGGGCCGCGTGGTGCGCGCTCCGAGCCTCATGCATGGCAAGACCTCGCCGGTGTTTCACCGTGGGCGCGGCATGTTCGAGGGCCTGCCCAGCCCGTTCACCGCGACCCGCTACCACAGCCTGATCGTCGAGCGCGAGACGCTGCCTGCGTGCCTCGAAGTGACCGCGCAGACGCAGGACGGCATCATCATGGGCGTGCGCCACCGCGAGTTGCCGCTGCACGGCGTGCAATTCCATCCCGAAAGCATCGCGACCGAGCATGGGCATGCCATGCTGGCAAACTTCCTCGATATCGCCCGGGTGCCGCACCGCTCGCCCGAGGGCCTGCACGCATGAACCTGCCCGATCCGGCGCAGCCGCTCGATTCCCTCCGCGCCGGCGAAGCGTTCGATCGCATTCTGGCCGGCGCTGTGGACGAGGACGACATTGCGGCATTCCTGGTTGGCCTTGCGGATCGCGGCGAAACGCCGGAGGAAATCGCCGCTGCGGCGAACGCGCTGCGCACCCGGATGATCGGCATCACCGCCCCTGAAGGAGCGATCGACGTGGTCGGCACCGGCGGCGACGGCGCCCACACGCTCAACATCTCCACCGCGGCTGCCTTCATCGTTGCGGCCTGCGGCGTGCCGGTCGCCAAGCATGGCAACCGCGCTGCCTCGTCGCTATCCGGTGCATCAGATGTGCTGTCGGCGCTGGGCTGGCAGGGAGATTTGCCGTACGACAGGCTGGAGCTCTGCATAGCGGAGACGGGAATCGTCTTTCTGCACGCCGCGCGCCACCACCCTGCCGTGGCGCAGGTGGCCGGGGTGCGCCGCAAGCTCGGCCGCCGCACGATCTTCAACCTGCTGGGGCCGCTCGCCAACCCGGCGCGCGTCAGCCGCCAGATGATCGGCGTCTATTCACCCGAATGGGTGCAGCCGATGGCGCGCGCTGCCGCCACGCTCGGCTCGACCGACGCGCTGGTGGTGCATGGCAGCGGGCTCGACGAAATCGCCGTGCACGGCCCGACCATGCTGGCGTGGATGCACGGTGGCACTGTCCACGAGGCGACGCTTGACGCCGCATCGCACGGGCTTGGTGGCCACCCGCTCGAGGCCTTGCGAGGCGGCGCGCCGCAAGACAATGCCGATGTGCTGACGGCATTGTTTGCAGGCGACCGGCGGACCGCCCAGCTGCGTGCCTATGCTGCCATCGTCGTGCTCAATGCCGCAGCCGCACTCAAGCTCGCCGGGGCGGCGCCTGGCTGGAGGGCTGCCATCGACCTTGCAACCGACGCGCTGGCATCGGGCGCGGCCAAAGACCGTCTCGCGCGCTTCATCGACTTTCGCTAGGAACAGGCGATGGCAGACCGGTTGCAGCCCATCCTGGAGGCAAAGCGCGCGCATGTTGCAGCAAGGAAGGCGGTGCGCCCGCGTGAAAGCCTTGATCTCGATAGCAACGGGCCGCCGCGGGGCTTTGCTGCTGCCCTGCAGGGTGCGCGCGCTGAAAATCGCTTCGGGCTGATTGCCGAAATCAAGAAAGCTAGCCCTTCCAAAGGCTTGATCCGCGCCGATTTCGTGCCTGCCACGCTAGCCGCCGCCTATGCCGAAGGCGGCGCAACCTGCCTTTCAGTGCTGACCGACGAGCCCTATTTTCAGGGCAAGGACGCCTATCTGGTGCAGGCGCGTGCAGCGGTCTCGCTGCCCGCCCTGCGCAAGGATTTCGTCATCGAAAGCTACCAGCTTGCCGAAGCCCGGTCGCTGGGTGCCGACGCCGTCCTGCTGATCGTCGCAGCGCTGCCTCAGAGCCTGCTGGAGAGCCTTGAAGCCGAAGCGCTGTCGCTGGGTCTCGATGTGCTGCTGGAAGTGCATGACGAAGCCGAAATGGAACGCGCACTGATGCTGAAATCTTCGCTGATCGGTGTCAACAACCGCAATCTGAAAACCATGGCGGTCGATCTCGAAACCACCCTGCGCCTCGGCAAAATGGTGCCTGCCGATCGGCTCATCATCGCCGAATCCGGCCTTTCCACTCGCCCCGACCTCGCCCGGATGGCGGCAGGCGGCGTTACCAGCTTTTTGATCGGCGAAGCGCTGATGCGCGAAGCCGATGTGGCCGCGGCCACCCGCCGATTGCTTGCTGAATGAAGGGCCTTAGCCATATCGACGAAAGCGGCGCTGCCCGCATGGTCGATGTTGGCGCAAAAGCCGTCACCGAACGCGTCGCCGTTGCCGAAGGGCACATCCGCATGAGCCAGCATGCTGTTGACGCAATTGCCGCCGGATTGGTGAAGAAAGGGGATGTTCTGTCCGTTGCCCGGATCGCCGGCATCATGGCCGCCAAGCGCACGGCCGACCTCATCCCGCTCTGCCATCCGCTCGCCATATCCAGTGTCAGCCTCGATCTGGAAATCCTTGCCGACGGTGTTGGCGCCTGCGCCGAAGTGAAGACCAGCGGCCAGACCGGCGTTGAAATGGAGGCGCTTACCGCCGTGTCCGTTGCTCTGCTCACCGTCTACGATATGGCCAAGGCGCTTGATCGCGGCATGCGCATCGAAGGCATTCGCGTGACCGAGAAGCGCGGCGGCAAATCGGGCGACTGGCGTGCTTGAGCACGGCCTGCTCAGCCTGGAGGACGCGCTGGCCCGGCTGCTTGCCGGAGCCGCTGCCCTCCCCATCGAACAGGCCACGCTCGGCGAAGCCTTTGGGCGCTTTCTCGCTGCCGACAGGTTCGCCAAAGTCTCGCAACCGCCCGTGGATGTCAGCGCGATGGACGGCTACGCCGTGCGCTTTGCAAACCTGCCCGCGCCTTTGCGCATCATCGGCTCATCGGCCGCCGGCCACGGCTTTCAGGGGGTGGTCCGTGCGGGCGAAGCCGTCCGCATTTTCACCGGTGCCGCTGTTCCCGCCGGTGCCGACACAATCGCCGTGCAGGAGGATGCAGAAGTTTGCGGAGGCCAGGTCAGGATTGCCGGCGACGGCCCGCCAGCACGCGGCGCGCACATCCGCCGCGCCGGCCAGGATTTCGCGGCCGGCGCATGCGTGGCCAAAGCAGGCGATCGTCTCACCCCGGCTCGCCTTGGTCTGCTCGCCGCCTCCGGCAACGCCTGCGTGCCCGTGCCCCGCCGCCCGACCGTCGCCGTCATTGCCACGGGAGACGAGCTTGTTGCACCCGGCGCCACCCCAGGCCCGCACCAGATCATTAGCTCCAGCGGTGCGATGATTTCCGCCCTCGCCCGCCGCGCTGGCGCCGATGTCCGCGACCTTGGCATCGTGCCGGACACCCGCGAAGCGCTCGCCAAAGCCTTTGCCGATGCGCAATCGGCGGACATCATCGTCAGCATCGGCGGCGCGTCGGTGGGGGACCATGATCTGGTGAAACCCGTCCTCGAGTCGCTCGGCGCGAACATCGATTTCTGGCGCATCGCAATCCGACCCGGCAAGCCGGTGCTGGCCGGCCGGCTGGGCAGCGCGCAGGTCATCGGCCTCCCGGGAAATCCGGTTTCCGCCTTCGTTTGCGCCACCCTTTTTCTGCTGCCCCTGCTGCGGCTCATGGCCGGCGATCCCAACCCCGTTGCCGTCCCTGCGCCGGCGCGCGCCGCGGTCGCCCTGAAAGCCAACGGCGCGCGCCGCGATTTCATGCGCGCAACTCTGGAGCACCGCGCCGACGGCAGCCTCTGGGCCACGCCTGCCACCGTGCAGGATAGCGCGATGCTCGCGACGCTCGCTGGCTGCGATGCGC
>JBBRKH010000152.1:0-6006 GCA_038217965.1 Sphingomonadales bacterium
GTCGGCGGCCTGGCTGATCCCGGCGCTGACCTTTGTGATTCCAATCCATGTCGGAGCGCTTCTGGTGGTGCTGAGCGTCATGACCTTCTTCGGGGTGACGAACCATATGGGGTGGGAAATTTTTCCGGCACGCTGGGTGAATGGCTGGTTGGGCCGCCACGTGATCTCCGCTTCGCACCACCATCTGCACCACAGCCGGTATCAATCGAACTATGGCTTGTATTTCCGCTTCTGGGACAGGATTTGCGGCACCGACCAGGGGTTGAGCGGGGAGCTGCTGCGGGCGGAGCGGGTTCCGGCGGGCTGACGGCTTGCCGTTGCGCAGCCGCCCGGCCATAGGCACGCCATGCATGATCTGAAAGCCATTCGCGCCGATCCGGCGGCTTTCGACGCGGCGCTGGCGCGGCGGGGGGTCGCTGCTGCGTCGCCAGCTTTGCTCGATGCAGACAATGCACTGCGCGGCATCCAGACGGCGCTGCAGGCAGACCTGGCGCGGCGCAACGAGGCATCGAAGGCGATTGGCGCTGCAAAGGCGGCAGGCGACGAGGCCGGGGCAAGCGGCCTGCTCGCCGAGGTGGGCGTGCTGAAGGTGCGCATCCCGGCGCAGGAAGAGGCCGAGAGGGTGGCAGCGCAAGGCGTGCAAGCTCTGCTCGCGGCACTTCCCAATTTGCCCGCACCAGATGTGCCGGACGGCGCTGACGAGCATGGCAATGTCGAACAGAAGCGCTGGGGAAGCCCGCGCAACGGCGGGCTGGAGCATGACGCGCTGGCCGCGCGGCTGGGCTGGAATGCGCAAGCCTCGGCGAAGCTTGCCGGCGCGCGCTTCATGGTGCTGGAAGGCGCGCTTGCCCGGCTGCATCGGGCGCTGGGGCAATATATGCTGAACATGCAGGTGGACGCCGGCTATCGCGAGACGGTGGTGCCGCTGCTGGTGCGGGACGATGCGGTGTTCGGCACCGGGCAACTGCCGAAATTTGCCGACGATCTGTTTTGCACCACCGACGGCCGCTGGCTGATCCCGACTGCCGAAGTGAGCCTGACCAACAGCGTTCGCGAACAGATTCTGGACGCCGAAATCCTGCCCATCCGGCTCACCGCGCTCACCCCCTGCTTTCGCAGCGAGGCGGGTGCGGCGGGCAAGGACACGCGCGGGCTGGTGCGGCAGCACCAGTTCGAGAAGGTGGAAATGGTGTCCATCGCTGCGCCCGACGCAGCGGACGCCGAGCTGGAGCGGATGACGCGGTGCGCAGAAGCGGTGCTGGAGTCGCTGGACCTGCCCTACAGGCGGATGCTGCTGTGCGCCGGCGACATGGGCTTTTCGGCGCGCAGAACCTTTGATATCGAAGTCTGGCTGCCGGGCGCCGGCACGTATCGCGAAATCTCCAGCTGCTCCGATTGCGGCAATTTCCAGGCCCGCCGGATGGACGCCCGCTACCGCGTCAAGGGCGAGAAGGGCACGCAGTTCGTGCACACGCTCAATGGCTCCGGCCTCGCTGTCGGCCGCACGCTGGTTGCGGTGCTGGAGAATTGTCAGCTGCCCGACGGCAGCGTCACCATACCGCCACCACTGCTTCCCTACATGGGCGGGCTGACACTATTGGAGCCTACCGGCTGATGCGCATTCTGCTGACCAACGACGATGGCATTGCTGCCCCCGGATTTGCCGCGCTCGAGCGCATCGCGCGGCAGCTTTCCGACGATATATGGCTGGTGGCGCCGGCCGAGGAACAATCCGGCGCCGGCCACTCGCTGACCTTGACGAAGCCGATTCGCGTTCGCCAGCTCGACGATCGCCGCTTTGCCGTCGCCGGCACGCCGACCGACAGCGTGATGATGGCGCTGGGCCATATCATGCGCGATCACCGGCCCGATCTCATCCTGTCCGGGGTTAACCGCGGTCCCAATCTCGCCGAAGACGTGACCTATTCCGGCACCGTGTCTGCGGCGATGGAGGGCACGCTGGCTGGCGTGCGCTCGATCGCCATGAGCCAGATGATGGCGAACTATGCGAATGGGCAGGAAAGCTTTGCAGCCGCCGAAGCGTCGGCGGTTGACATTGTCCGGCGGGTGTCCGCGTCGGACTGGGGAGACGGGGTGCTGCTCAACATCAACTTTCCGCCGATCCCCGTGCCAAAAGGCGTGCGCGTGACGGAGCAGGGCTTCCGGGACTATGGCCATATCGCCATCGACGCCCGCACTGATCCGCGCGGCTTTCCCTACTACTGGTTCGGCTATGGCCGCGAGGTGGAGACGCCGGCGCATCGCACCGATCTGGAAGCGGTGCGCGAAGGGCTGGTCTCGGTGACGCCGCTGCACCTCGATCTCACCCACCACGCAACCATGGCGACGCTGGCACAGTCTCTGGCGCAATAGGCCGTCTCTGGCCGGCAAAAATCGCGCGTGCTGAATGGCATGCAAGCAAATGGGGCGGCAGCGCCCCTCGCGCCGCCGCCCCATTTCCGTGACGATTCAGTCTCGGGCCGGCTGTTTGCCCCCGCCGGCTGCGAAACGCTTTGCAGGACTCGTGCCAAGTGTGTCTGCTTTCACATTATCATTGGAAAACAATGCAATAGACAAATGCCACACGCAAGGCGTATCTTGAGTTTGTAAAGATTTCCGACACAATTAACAGTTCGTCACCGCTTGGCGGCCGCAGTGCTCGTCGGCTAAGGCAATTCGGTGCGATGTCTCCTGCTTCTTGTTCCGGGCATTCTTGTTGCATCCTGCTCCAGTACCCCGGTCGCCAAGGCGCCGTCACAGGCATCCCGGATCGTGGCGAAGCCGGTAGCGAAGCCCTCGGCACCGCCGCGCTGGCAGGCAGTTGCGGCAAAGGCGGACGGTGCCATTGTTGCCGGCGGGCGTCGCCACACCGTGAAGCGGGGCGAAACCGGGATTGCAATTGCCAGTGCCTACGGGGTGCCGTGGAGCCGGATAGCCGCTGCCAATCGGCTGGAGCGCGAATCGGTGCTGGAAATTGGCCAGCCGCTGTTCATTCCGATCGGCCCGCTGGCCAGACCGGCCGCAAAGCCTTCCGCAGCTCCGCCCCGCGCAACCCCGGAAGAGCAAGCTGCTGCCTTCAGCATGGATGTGGATGATCTGATTACCGGCTCTGGCACTGCCCGGGTGGCGGCGCCGCGCCAGCCCTCGGCTGCCCGGTTGCCGCAGGCCGGGCCGCCGGCAATGGCGCCAGTTCCTTCGCTTGGCTGGCCCGTCGATGGTCGGGTCATCCTCTCGCGCTTCGGGCCGAAGCCGGGCGGCCGGGTGAACGACGGGGTGAACATCAAGGCGTTGCGCGGTCAGGCGGTGCGGGCGGCGGCCGACGGCGAGATCATCTATGTCGGCGACGCCATCGCCGGCTTCGGGCTGATGATGCTGGTTCGCCATGCCGGCGGCACGGTGACTGCCTATGGTCATCTGGAAGACGCGTTGGCCGACCGCGGCAGCAAGGTGCAGCGCGGCCAGGTGCTTGCGCGGGCCGGAAGCAGCGGCGAGGCGAAGGAGCCGCAGCTGCTGTTTCAGGTTCGGCAGGGGCGAAAGCCGCTCGATCCGTTGCTGTATCTGCCGAGGTAATTTTCAGGGCGAAAAGGAGGTGAAGAGGAAGAAGGCGAAGATGACGAGATGCACGCCGCCCTGCAGCACCGTTGTGCGGCCGGTGCCGAGCGACATGACAGACACCAGCAGCATCAGCGCGAGCAGAGTGATGCCCTTGGCATCCAGGCCCAGTTCCAGCCGCCAGCCAAAATACATTGACAGGGCAGCAATCACCGGCACCGTCAGCCCGATGGTGGCGAGCGCCGAGCCGAGCGCCAGGTTGAGGCTGGTCTGCAGGCGGTCGGCGCGCGCCGCCCTGAGCGCTGCGACCCCTTCGGGAAGCAGCACCAGCCCGGCGATCACAACTCCTGCCGCCGAAAGCGGCGCACCGCTTTTGACGATGAGCGTAGCAAGCGGATCACTGAGCGCCTTTGCCAGCAGCACGACCCCGCCGAGGCATGCCATCAACAGCGCCAGCGCCAGCCAGACCTGAAGCCGCGTCACATTTTCGGCGACCACATGCGCATCCGCATTGGCCAGGTCTTCGTCGGGCAGGAAATAGTCCCGGTGGCGGACCGTCTGCACGAAGACGAACAGCAGCCACACCGAAAGCGAAGCTGCGCCCACGAGGAACAGCTGTGGTTGCGAGTAGCTGGGCCCCGATGTGGTGGTGGTGAAATTCGGCAGCACCAGCACCAGTACGGCCAGCGCGGCCAGCGCCGTCGTGGCAGCCGACACGCCATAGACACCGAAGCGCTGGACATGATGCCGCGCCGCGCCGACCGCGATGCAGATGCCGACGACGCCGCCGAGGATGATCATCACGGCGGAATAGACGGTATCGCGCAGCAGGCTGGCGGACTCTTCAGGCTTGGCCAGCATGAAGGTGATGATCAGCGCGCATTCTATGACCGTGACGGCGAGTGCCAGCACGAGCGTGCCAAATGGCTCGCCGACCTTCACCGCGATGACTTCGGCATGGTGAACAGCGGCCAGCACCGCGGGAAGCAGCAGGGCAGCCAGAAACAGTGCCGGACCGGTGCCTTCCAGATGCAGGCCGAACACGGCGAGTCCCGCTGCGGCGGCGAGCGGTGCGCACCAGCTCCAGAAAGGTGCGGTTCGGCCGAGGCTCAGGCCCTCCAGCGCCATCAGGCGGCGGCTTGAATTGCAGCTTTGAGGGGGGCAGTCGCGGCCATCAGCCAATCGCGTTCGCTGCCGGAAAGCTGGCTCTCGTGCGTGTCGCGCACACGGGCGTGATAGGAGTCCAGCCAGGCGATTTCCGGCGCAGTGAGCAGGCCGACCTCGATCAGCCGCTGATCGATCGGTGCCAGCGTGACAGTTTCGAAGGCGTGCATGGGCTGCTCGTCTCCGGGGAGCGGGTTTTCCACCACCACCACCAGATTTTCGATGCGGATGCCATATTCGCCTTTGCCGTCGGGGCCGGATTTGTAAAAGCCCGGCTCGTTCGACAGGATCATTCCCGGCACCAGCGGCTCGTCGATGCCGGGTGCGCCGATGGCGGCGGCGATGCGCTGCGGGCCTTCGTGGACCGAAAGGTAGCTGCCGACGCCGTGGCCGGTGCCGTGCGCATAGTCGAGGCCGGCCGACCAGAGGAACTGGCGCGCCAATATGTCCAACTGGCCTCCTCGCGTGCCTTTGGGGAAACGCGCGGTGGCGAGCGCGATATGGCCTTTGAGCACGCGGGTGAAGCGGTCGCGCATTTCAGAGCTGGGCATGCCGACCGCGATAGTGCGGGTGATGTCTGTGGTGCCATCCGGATACTGGCCGCCCGAATCGATGAGGTAGAGGCTGTTGCCGGTGATCGGCAGGTTGCTGTCTGGCGTGGAATGATAATGCGGGCTCGCGCCGTTGCCGGCAAATGCCGAGATGCTGTCGAACGAGAGGTCGCGCAGCAGGTTCGATTCGCGGCGGAAGGCCTCCAGTCGGGCTTGTGCCTTTAATTCGTCAAGATCGCCGGCTGCGGCGGCGCCTTCGAACCAGTACAGGAAGCGGCTGACGGCGAGGCCGTCGCGGATGTGCGCAGCGCGGGTGCCATCGAGCTCGACGGCGGTTTTTGCGGCTTTCAGGGCAATCGTTGCGTCACGCGCTTCGATGATTGCAGCGCCCGCTGCCTCGAGCGCAGAAAATATGGCAGCGACACAGGTTCCGGGATCGGCCATCACCGTTCTGCCCGACAGGCTTGCCAGCGCGGCGGCAAATTCGGTGTAGGGTTGCACGGCCACATCGGCGCCGAGATGCTGTGCCACATCGGGTGAAATTTTCACCGGGTCGACAAACAGGGTTGCGGTGGCGTCTGCATTCACCAGCGCGAAGGCGCGGACAACCGGGGTGCGCGGGACATCGGCGCCGCGGATGTTGAACAGCCAGGCGACCGAATCGAGGGCGGCGACGACGGCCACATCGGCGCTGCGCCGTTGCAGCTCGGCGGCCAGCTCCGCGCGCTTCTCGGCGCTG
>JBBRKH010000153.1:0-5966 GCA_038217965.1 Sphingomonadales bacterium
GCGCGCCTGCAGCGAAGGCTCGGCCGGCGGCGCAACGCCATTGGCCGCGCAGCCGGCCACGATCAGCAGCAAGGCAAGCCGCGCTTCAGATTTCATCGGCACGATTGGCCAGCACGGCAAAAACTCCACTTGCACCAGTCAGGAAATTGCCCGGCCCCAGCGGGTATTCGGTCGTTTCCACCGAATGGCTGACATTGCCACCGATCGCCAGCAGTTTGAAGTTCGCAGGATCGATCGCGACCACGATGTCGCAGTGACTCTTGAACGCGTTGTGGCTCGTGGCATGGTCGAAATCGACGCCAGAACCTGCGCGTGGCACGCAGACGATATCGCCCAGCTGCGGCGCCCGCTCGCCGCGACGGAAGCCCCAGAAAGGCGCAGCGGTGTCGCCCTGATTCCGCCGCCGGATCGCGTCGTGAACATAGCGGCTGTGCGCGGCTGCGAAGGCAAAGCCATTGTATGCGGGATGCCGGCCGCCGGCGTTGCGCACCATGAAGGATATCGCAGCCGCAGACCATGGCTGGTCGCGGTCTTCGCCATCGAGGTTGAGCCCGATGGCGCGCCACATTTCCCCGACCATGCCGCTGAAGGGCTGCCTGTGCTCCTCGCCCTTGCCATATTCGAACCGCCGCCATTCCGTCCGCGCCTCGGCAAGCAGCGCCTCGACCGCAGGGGATGCGGGTTTGCGCAGAAAACCGGCCTTAACGAAGCCGGCCCGAACCTGTCCGCCGACCGTTGCACTTGCGCTGATCCATCCTGCGCCATCGACGACACCGCTGGTTTCCACCGACTGGTTGAGATCGAGCTTCGCAAGTTCGGTTTCGTCCGACACCACCGGTGCGGACCGCAGGTTCAACACTTCGCTTCTCACAAACATGGTAGCCATGCATGCCTCCTCTTGTTGCTGCATTGTCGATGCTCGGCATTTACCATGCATCCAACAGGCACGACACCGGAGAACGCACCTTCATTCGGTGATTTTTGTCACAATCCGATCGCCGGACGGCGCGGGGCCGATGTTTCGCGGGGCTTCTGGACGCAGCCGCCAGGACACCCTATCGACCGTTCACACCTGGAGGAGAGAGTTCATGACGATCAAGGTTGGCGACACAGTTCCGCATGCGATGCTCACGAAGATGACCGACGAAGGCCCCGCGCCGGTCGACACCAATGCGCTTTTCAGCGGCCGCACCGTTGCGCTGTTTGCCGTCCCGGGCGCGTTCACGCCCACCTGCTCGGCCAAGCATCTGCCCGGCTTTCTCGAAAAATCCGGCGAGATGGCCGGCAAGGGTGTCGACGAAATCGTCTGCCTCTCCGTCAACGATGCCTTCGTGATGGGTGCCTGGGGGAAATCCGCCGGCGCCGACGGCAAGATCACCATGCTGGCCGATGGCAACGGCGATTTCGCCAAGGCGCTCGGGCTGACGATGGATGGCAGCAAATTCGGCATGGGACTGCGCGCGCAGCGTTTCTCCATGCTGGTCAAAGACGGCAAGGTCACTTCGCTGAATGTCGAAGAGCCGGGCGCTTTCCGTGTTTCGACGGCCGAGCATCTGCTCGGGCAGCTTTGAGGGAAACGGCGATGGACATGGAATATTTCGACGGCTCTGTCCGCTGCCTGGGTGTGCTCGAAATGCCCGACGCCGGCCGATTCGGCCCCGGCCCTTATCCGGGCGTGGTTGCCGTGCACGAAGCCTTTGGCCTCGGCGTGCAGGTGGAGCGGCGGGCGAAGATGCTGGCGGAGCTTGGCTATGTGGCGCTCGCGGCCGACATTTTCGGCGATCGACATATCCCGGCCGATCCACCGGAAGCGTTCGCCATCATCGGCGGCTTGCTCGGCGACCGGCCGAAGTTGCGTGCGCGGGCGTCAGCCGCCGTTGCGGCCCTGAAGGCCCACCCGGCCTGCGATGGGCGGATTGCCGCGATCGGCTACTGCTTCGGCGGTTCGACCGTGCTTGAGCTCGCGCGCATGGGCAACCCGGATGTGCGCGCCGTGGTGAGCTTTCATGGCGGGCTGGAAACGCCGACTCCGGCAGAGGCGGGTGGGATTTCAGCGAAGATCCTGGTGTGTCACGGGGCCGAAGACGGACTGATCCCGCCCGCGCATCTGGTTGGCTTTCTGGCCGAGATGGCGGCCGCGAAGGCCGATTGCCAGACGATCGCCTATACCGGCGCCATGCACAGCTTCACCAACACCGAAGCCAAGGGGGATCTGATGCCCACCATCCAGTATCACGAGCCCACCGATCATCGCTCCTGGCGCGCGATGCAGACGTTTCTGGCGGAGGTGTTCAACTGATCCGCGTCCAGACCTGATCGCGGCAGCCGACCCGGCCCAGCACGCAGCCGCGCACGGTAAGGCTGCGCGGCCCGGCCCTGGTCAGTGTGCCGGAGACGGTGCGGTTGATGTCTGGCACGAACACCTGCCCGGACCAGCTGGACGGCCCCGTGCGGCTGAAGTTGCGCAGCAGATTGACGCCGACGAAATCGGGATTCCCACCGCGCGCCGCATCGGCCCTCGCCTGTGCGTTGGCAAAGACGACCTTGCCGCAGATTTGCTTGCCGCATGGGGCAATTCTCATGCGCACGCTGCCGCTGGGATTTTTCCACACCCCGTTCGCCGATTCCTGCCGTGCCGCAGCATCCGCTGAATTTGCCGCGATCACCAGCAGGGCAGCAACGATCGATTTCATGCCAATTCCCACATTCAGTCGCGCAACAGTTCGTTGATACCGGTTTTTGCCCGGGTTCGTGCATCCACCCGCTTGACGATCACTGCGCACGCCAGCGACGGCCCCATGGTGCCGTCGGGCAGCGGCCTGCCCGGCAAGGCACCGGGCACGACGACTGCAAAGGCCGGCACTTCGCCAATGTAGACGTCGCCGGTTTCCCGGTCGATGATCTTCGTGCTGGCACCCAGGAACACGCCCATGCTGAGCACTGCGCCTTCGCGCACGATGACGCCTTCCGCCACTTCGGACCGCGCACCGATAAAGGCGCCGTCCTCGATGATCACCGGGTTGGCCTGCAGGGGCTCCAGCACGCCGCCGATGCCGGTGCCGCCGGAGATGTGCACGTTGGCGCCGATCTGCGCGCAGCTGCCGATGGTTGCCCAGGTATCGATCATCGAATTGGCGCCGACATGCGCGCCGATATTGACAAAACTCGGCATCAGCACCGCGCCGGGCGCCACATAGGCCCCGCGCCGCACGACCGCGCCGGGCACCATGCGAAAGCCTGCCTCGGCAAAGCGCTCCTCGCTCCAGCCGCCGGTTTTCAGCGCCACCTTGTCGAACGCCGGAGCGCCGACGCCGGACGCCATGCTGTTTCCAGCGAGGCGGAAGCTGAGCAGCACCGCCTTCTTCAGCCACTGGTTGACAGTCCAGCGGCCATCTTCACCGCGCTCCGCCACCCGCATTGCACCCGAATCCAGGCCTGCAAGCGCTGCTTCCACCGCAACCGCCGCCGGTCCGCCGGTGCCGGGAGCCAGCGATTCGCGCAGTTCCCAGGCAGCGTCGATGGCCGCTGCCAGAGCTTCATGCCCGCCCATCACGACCCCGCCGATCACGACCCCGCCCATTACGACAAGGTCTCCAGCCAGTCGGCCAGATCGTGGATCTCGATGTCGATCATCGCAGCCGAAGCGGCATGGTCGCCGCGCTCCGATCCGTTGTTCACCCACACGGTTTGCATGCCGAGCGCCTTGGCAGGCCCGAGATTGTGCGCCATGTCATCGGCGAACAGCGCGGTTGCCGGATCGACGCCGAACCGCGTGCACAACCCGGAATAGGCGCGGGGATCGGGCTTCGGCAGATAGTGCATGGCATGGATATCATGGACGGCTTCGAAGCAATCGTCGATGCGGAGCGCAGCCAGCACACGGGCAGCATAGTCCACATCGCCATTGGTGAACACGATGCGCCGCCCCGGCAGCCGCTGCAGGGAGGCCCGCAGGCGCGGCTCCGGTGTCAGCACCGTCATGTCGATATCGTGCACAAAATCCAGAAAGTGCGACGGCTCGACCGCGTGGCTTAACATCAGACCCCTGAGTGTCGTTCCATGCTCATGGAAATAGCGCTTCTGAACCGCGCGCGCTTCGTCGCGTGAAAGCCCCAGCAGATTGCCGACATAGGCTTCCATTTTGCGGTCGATCTGTGCGAAGAGGTCGGCACTTGATGGGTAGAGCGTATTGTCCATGTCGAACAGCCATGTCTGCACCATCGAAAGATCAACCTGGGGCATGTCTGGATTCAGAAGGCGGGAAACCGGGTGATGCATGTGTGGCCTATAGCCAGGGAAACGGCGTGACGCCAATCAGTGTTCGATCTGGCCGCCTTCGATCTGGCCGTGCGGCACTGCTGCCGGCTGTTCTGGCAAGCCTGTGCCTGGCGGCTTGCGGCGGCGGCGGTGGGCAAGGGCCGGTCTCCCCGTCGTCGGTGATGCCACCGGTCGCGCCACCGCCCGCGCCGGCACCGGTTCCCGTCCCCACGCTGGACACGCCGGAGTATCGCCGCACCGCGTCGGCGGTATCATCCCGGGTCATCGAGGCATGGGCGGCCGGCTTCAGCGGGCAATCCATCATCGTCGGCACGGTGGACAGTGGCATCGCGTCCGCCAGCCCGGAGTTTGCCGGACGCATCCACGGCTCCAGCCGCGATGTCACCGGCTCCGGGCGGGGCATCCAGGACGAAGGCGGCCACGGCACGTCGGTTGCGGGCGTGCTGGCGGCCGCCCGCAACGGCAGCGAGATCGTCGGCATCGCGCCGGAAGCCACGCTGGCCGTAATGCGCGCCGACCGCGCCGGCACCTGCGCCACGACCGATGGCTGCCGCTACACCGATGCAACGCTCGCGGCCGGAATCGAGGCAGCCACCGCAGCCGGCGCGCGGGTGATCAACATTTCGCTGGGCGGCTCGCCGGGCTCGGCCGCGCTGCGGCAAGCCTTCGCCACTGCCACCCGCAACGCCGTGCTGGTCATTTCCGCCGGCAACGACAGTTCACTCCAGGTCGACGTTCTGCCGGCTGCCGCGCTGGCCGCAGGAAACAGGTCTGCCATCATCGTGGTGGGTGCGCTGGACGAGAACCGCCAGCTTGCCAGCTTTTCCAACCAGGCCGGCACGGCGCAGAACAATTTCATCGCAGCGCTCGGCGTCAGGGTCAGGAGCTTCGATGAGACGGGCGCCGCATTTCTCTTTTCCGGATCATCCTACGCCGCGCCACAGGTTTCGGGCGCGATCGCCCTTCTGGCGCAGGCCTATCCAAACTTGACTTCAGAACAGTTGGTCGATCTGCTGCTGCGTTCGGCCGATGATGCGGGCGCTCCGGGCATCGATCCGGTCTACGGCCGCGGCATCCTCAACATCGGCCGGGCGTTTGCGCCGGCTGGCGGCACCAGCCTCGCCGGCACGTCGGTGCCGGTTTCGCTGTCGGCCAATGGCAGCCTCGGGCCAGCCTTCGGCGACGGCGTGTCGCTCGGGACTTCGCTTGGCGTCGTGCCGATCGGCGACAGCTATGGCCGAACCTATGGCTTGCGGATCGGCAAAACACTGCGCCCGGCAGGCGCCGGCAGGCTTGGCTCGTCGCTGGCTGCCGCGTCGCTGGCGCGGGCCGATGCGCAATGGGGCGCCTTTTCGCTATCGTTGCGGGCAGTGCGAGAAGCCCAGCCAGTGCACCATGCAGACAGCTTCCGCAGTGTGGACCCGGCCGATGCGCCATTGGGCTTTGCCCAGCGCGGCCTGGACGCCAACGCTGCCGGCCGCAATCCGCTGCGCGAGTCGCGTTTCACCGTTGGCTCGGATGCGTTGCGGATCGTCGCCGCTTCCGGCCGCTTTGCCGGTTCGGCGCTCCCTGGGAGCGCGGAGTCGGGCCTGGTCGCGCCGGACGGGCTGGAAGGCGACGCCGACCCGGCGCGTGACGGTCGCTTGCTCATGCTGATCGAAACGCTGGTCGGCGATGGCCGCATCGCC
>JBBRKH010000154.1:0-5962 GCA_038217965.1 Sphingomonadales bacterium
GGGGAAAACCAAATACACCGCAGTGGACGGCACACCCGAGCTCAAGAAGGCGATCCAGGCCAAGTTCAAGCGCGACAACCAGCTGGACTATGGTCTCGATCAGATCAGCGTGAATGTCGGCGGCAAGCAGACCATCTTCAACGCGATGGTGGCAACGCTCGATCCGGGCGACGAAGTGGTCATCCCCGCGCCCTACTGGGTCAGCTATCCCGATATCGTGCAGTTCTGCGGCGCGAAACCGGTGATCGTGCCCTGCGGCATCGAGCGCAACTTCAAGCTCGATCCAGCAGCACTGGATGCCGCCATCACGCCGCGCACCAAATGGCTGATCCTCAACAGCCCGTCCAATCCCACCGGCGCTGCCTATTCCCGCGCGGAGCTGCAGACGATCGCCGATGTGCTGCTTGGCCATCCGCACGTCTTCATCCTGACCGACGACATATACGAGCATATCGTCTACGACGGGTTCGAGTTCGCCACCATCGCCGAGGTCGAACCGCGCCTCTATCCGCGAACGCTCACGGTGAACGGCGCGTCGAAGGCCTACGCCATGACCGGCTGGCGCATCGGCTTTGCCGGCGGCCCGGCCCCCATCATCAAGGCCATGGCAAAAATCCAGTCGCAGAGCACGTCCAACCCCTGCTCGATCGCCCAGGCTGCAGCAGTTGCGGCGCTGAACGGCCCGCAGGATTTCCTTGCCGAGCGCAACGCCGCCTTCGTGTCACGGCGCGATCTGGTGGTCTCCATGCTCAACCAGGCGTCCGGGCTGGTCTGCCCGCGCCCCGAAGGGGCCTTCTATGTCTATCCGGATTGCTCGGGGCTGATCGGCAAGACGACGCCCAAGGGCAAAATGCTCGGCACCGACGAGGCGGTGGCCGCCTATCTGCTGGAGGATCATGGTGTCGCGGTCGTGCACGGAGCCGCTTTCGGGCTCTCTCCGGCCTTCCGCATCAGCTACGCGACCGACAGCAAAACTCTGGAGGATGCCTGTGCCCGCATCCAGCGGGCTTGCGCGGCGGTGAACTAGGACCGCCGCGCGAACATCAGATCAGGCGGTCACTTGCTCACGGTTGCCGCGGGCTGCTTCCTGTCGCGCAGGCGCAAGGATGCGCCCGACTTCCTGTCGCGTAGGCGCATGGATGCGCCTACGAGGCCGAAGCCGGCAATCATCATGCCCCAGGTGGCGGGTTCCGGCACCGCGTTTGCCAGGATGAAGTCGCGGTGCAGATAGATGGGCACCGCGCCCTTCAGCTGGCCGAAGCGGTTGGCCGATTCGTCGGCGCGATACCACAGGGCAAACGAGTGCACCGCCGCCAGCTTGCCATCGACATAATAGCTGCCACCGGAGTCGCCGCCGGCGCCGATGCCTTCGCTGGCGCCGCGTCCGAGGTCGCAATATTTGGCCGACGAGAACACCGGATTGATGAGCCCTTCGAAGATGCCGATGTTGCAGCTTCCATCGCGGAAGGCGGTGCCATTGTCGAAATCGGAAATCCAGACATTGTCGACGCTTTGCGGACCGAAGGCGCCATCCCAGTAGCCGGCGAAATCGGCATCGCCGAAGCGGAAATCGAAGCGGTTCTCGGCGGAGCGCAGCCGGCCGGTGCCCAGAGCGAAGCCGGCAAGGGTGCCCTGGGTGCCGCCCGAACTGGATCGCAAGCCATAGCCGGCGATGGTATGGTCTATGCCGGTGAGATCGGTGAGGCCGGAGAGTGCGACGAACGGTGCGAACGCCGGCGCCACCTGCGACAGTCGCAGCACGGCAATATCATTCTGGTCGACGACTTCGCCGGAATAGAGCGGATTCACGAATATGTTGGATACGGCAATCCGCGTCGCCGGTGACCCGGCGGCATAGAGCGAAGGATCATCGGCACCACCATAGAAGAAGACCGTGGTGGACAGCGGCCGCCCGCTGCCGCCGTCGCTGACACAGTGCGCTGCCGTCACCACCGTCACGCTGTTGATCAGCGTTCCCGAGCAGACGAAGGCACCGCCGGCGCCATAATCCATGCGCAAGCCCACCGTGCCGCTGAACTGCGGCTTCGGAGGGATGTAGAGAGCACTGCCGTCGCCGGCGATGGTTGCAGTTGAAACCTGCCCGACGATGTCGCTCACGGCAGTCCAATTGCCCGATGCCGCAACAGCTTGACCGGCCACGCTTGCACCCGCCAGCAAAACTACCAGCTTCAACGACTCCAGATTGCCCATCGCTAAACCCCTCTTGCAAATGCCGAAACAGCACAGGAACGCAAACAACATCATTTTGGCAAGCCGTGTCAAGCAGCCGATTTCGCACAGCCGGCCGAATATTTTGAACCGCCGTTCATGCCTGTCTCGCCTGCTGCGCCACGCTCCCGGCCGATACCGGCTGTTCGCGCGAAGCGTAGCCCGCGCCAGAGCTATTTCCTGTTGCAGCTTGGGGTAACCTTAGGTTCAATCTTCGCGTAATAGAGAGGCCCTATGCTGATCCGATCCCCCGACCGCTGGGCCTTGCCCGCATCCGAAGCAACGCCCGAAAGCGTGTATCTGGGTCGCCGCGCACTCCTTGCGCGCATGGGCGCCGGGATTGGCCTCGCCGGCGCAGCACTGGCCACACCGGCTATGGCATCCACCGATGTGAAGGCGCTTGCCCCGCTGAAGGCCAGGCGCACTGTCACCACCGCAGACGAGCCGACCGCGCTGCTCGCAGTATCAACCTACAACAATTTCTACGAATTCGGCCTGGACAAGGCAGACCCTGCCGCCAATGCGCACACGCTGAAGCCATCCCCCTGGGGCGTGCGGATCGGCGGGCTGGTGAAAAAACCCTTCGTGCTGGATGTCGACCGCTACATGTCGCAGGCGTCGCTGGAAGAGCGCATCTACCGCATGCGGTGCGTGGAAGGCTGGTCGATGGTCATTCCGTGGATCGGCGTGCCATTGTCCACGCTGGTCAATTTCGTCCAGCCACTGTCGTCGGCAAAATACATCCGCTTCACCACGCTCGCCGACCGCAAGCAGATGCCGCAGATCGGCTTCCCGTCGCTGGACTGGCCCTATCGCGAGGGTCTGCGCATGGACGAGGCGATAAACCCGCTGGCGCTGCTCACGGTCGGCCTCTATGGTCGCCGCCTGCCCAATCAGAACGGCGCCCCCATCCGGCTGGTGGTGCCGTGGAAATATGGCTTCAAGAGCATCAAGTCGCTGGTAGCCATCGATTTCGTTGAGCAGCAGCCGCTCACGTCGTGGAATCAGTCCGCGCCGCGCGAATATGGTTTCTATTCCAATGTGAACCCGGCGGTAGACCACCCGCGCTGGAGCCAGGCGACCGAGCGCCGCATCGGCGAGTTCGGCAAGCGCGACACGCTGCCCTTCAACGGCTATGCAGCCGAAGTCGCCGGGCTTTATCGTGGCATGGACCTGAAGCGCAACTTCTGATGCATCGCCCCCCCGTCTGGCTGAAACCCGCGACGCATGCGTTCATCGCCATGCCGCTGCTGTGGCTGGCCTGGTGCTGGGCGGAACTGCTTTGGCTCAACCCGGCCAGCCAGAGCCTTTCCGCCGAGCCGGTTGCCTACACGCACAACAATCTCGGCCTGCTGGCGCTGCGCTTTCTCATCCTCGCGCTGGCGATCACCCCGATCCGGAAGCTGACCGGCTGGGTTCCAATCATGTCGCTCAGGCGGGCCGTCGGGCTCTGGGCGTTCGCCTATGCCGCCATCCATCTCGCCTTCTACCTGGCCCTCGAGCTGGATTTCAGCCTGTCGGCGCTGGCGCGCGAAGCGTTGAAGCGCAACTTCATCCTGTTCGGCCTGCTCGCTTTCGTCTGTCTGCTGCCGCTGGCGCTTACGAGCACGCGCGCGGCCATGAAGCGCCTCGGCGGGCGCCGATGGCAGCTACTGCACCGGCTCGCCTATGTCGCCGGCATTGCCGCCAGCGTGCACTTCATCCTGCGGGTGAAGGGCTTCCAGCTCGAGCCCTACGCCTATCTGGCAATCCTTCTGGCGCTGTTCGCCATCCGCCTCATGCCCAATCGAAGACGGGCCAGCCCTGCGCAAGTGCTTCCCGTCTGAGTGCCGCAGAAGGATTGGCGACCAGCGGCGCATCCGCCCAAAGCAGCAGCGGCAGATCGCTCATATGGTCCGACGCGAAGCGGATCTCGCAATCCTCGCGGCGCAAACCGCGCGCCGCCAGCCAGGCTTCCACCGCTGCGAATTTGGCAATTCCATAGCAGTTGTCGCCTTCGATCTGCGGCGTCAACGCATAGCCGTCCCAACGGCTTTCCGTGGCAACCACATCGTGAATGCCCCAGCGGTTGGCCAGCACCTCTGCATAGAAGCGCGGGCTGGCGGTCGCCAGCACGGGGAGAAACCCATCGGCCCGGTCGACGGCCAGCTGGTGCAAGGCGCCCGGCAGTTCGTTTCTGGCGCCAAAGCCGGTGGCAAAGCCCTGCGCCGCCCGGTGCACCGCATGGGCCGGCACCCGCTGGCCCATCATGATCTGCTGCATCGTCTGCTTCAGGCTCGTGCGATCCAGCATCCGCAAGCCATAGCCCACCACCAGCAGCAGCAGCAGCGGCGCCAGCAGCAGCCGGGCCGGCGCTTCGGTCCGCGCGAAATGCAGCAGCCAGGGCAGCCAGCTGGCGCGCCGGATGATCGTCATGTCCATATCCCAGATGCTGAGCTTCATGCGCGTCAGTTGCGGCGCGGATGCTGCCGGCGCCAGGTGGCGGGCGGAATCCGCTGCTCCGGCGGCAGGCTCCATAGCCCGCGACCCGCAGCGCGCGCAGCATCCTGCCCGGCCCGGATATCCCGGTCCGGCAAATAGCGCGCAAAAGCCCAGGCGTTGCCGCCGTGCGTCATCGCGGCGTTCACATAGCCACGGCCGAGATACACCTTGCCCACCAGCCGACCATAGCTGTCCTTGTCGGTCACTTCCACGCGCACCGTTCTGCCGTGCACCAGTTGCCGCAGCGCCGCGCGCGATTGCCGGCCCCAGGGCTGGCCATGCTCCGGCGCATCGATGCCGGCCAGCCGCACCTCGCTTTCGCGTCTGGCGGTGTCGCGGAGCACGACGATCGAATCGCCGTCTGTCACCTTTACCACCCTGCCGTCGAAGCTGAAGGCGAGTGCCGGAAACGCCAGCAGGAACAGAATCGGCGCAAGAAGGTTGGCTGTGCAGGGCATCCTGCATTTCTTCCCATTGCTGCAGCCGACTTGCAACCGGCCCGGCTGCAGGGCAAACTCGCAGATCGCGGGGCTCGGGTTTCGACCAACCGCTCGAAGGGGCCAGTCCGACAGCAGATGCCAGCCGCACCGCCCAAACCACGTGTCGAGATAACCCGTCTGCCGGGCGAACAGGGAGAGGTGATTTCGCTGCTCGGCCGGCTGACGGTGGCGCGTGCGGCGGGCCTCGAAAGCGATCTGGCGCTGGCAATGGCAGGCGATACCGGCCCGGTCACGCTCGATCTCGCCCGCGTCGAGCGGATGGACACGGTCGGCGCCTGGATCATCCACAAAACCCTGCGCGACAATCCGGGCACCAGCCTCGTCAATGCCAGCGAGCAGGCGGCGCGGCTGCTGGAGGAGGTATCCAGCGCGGATCGCATGTGCGCGATGCGCCCCGCGCTTGCCCCCTTCTGGCAGCGCGAGCTGGCAAAGCTCGGCTTCTATCTCATCCAGTTCGGGCAGACGGTGCTGGCCGGGCTTGCGTTCATCGGCGGCACCATCGCCGGCGGCTGGCGCGCGGTGAGAAGCCGACGCGGCTTCCGCTGGAATGCCGTGCTCGTTCAGGTGGAACAAACCGGCGTCAACGCGCTCGGCATCATAGGGTTGATGAGCTTCCTCATCGGCATCGTGCTCGCGCAGCAGGGTGCGGTGCAGCTCAGGCAGTTCGGCGCCGATGTCTATGTCATCAATCTGGTCGGACGCGCCACCTTCCGGGAGCTTGGGATATTGCTCACGGCACTCATGGTTGCCGG
>JBBRKH010000155.1:0-5903 GCA_038217965.1 Sphingomonadales bacterium
CACAACCGGGGATGCGGGGCGGGCTGAAAGAAAAGGTCAACGGCCAGCGCCCCTTGGTCTGTCCGTCAGCCCTCCTCTTCTTCCCGGTCATGCTCTGTTATCCCGAGGGCTTTCAGTTTGCGGTGGAGGGCGGAGCGTTCCATTCCGATGAAGGCGGCGGTTCGGCTGATGTTTCCGGAGAAGCGGCGGATCTGGACCTTCAGATATTCGCGTTCGAAGGCTTCGCGCGCTTCGCGCAAGGGGGTTCCCATGATGTTGCGTGCGGCTTCTCCGGGGAGCAGGCGGGCCGGCTCGGCGGTGATTTCGGGGGGGAGCTGGTCCAGATCTATGGTGAGGGTGGCGTGTGCGGGGGCGAGGATGAGGGTTCGTTCGACGATGTTGCGCAGTTGGCGGACATTGCCGGGCCAGGCGTAGGCTTGCAGGGCGGCGAGTGCGTCGGTGGTGAGGCTTGGGGTTTTGACCCGGCGTTCAGACGAGAGGCGGGCGAGGAAATATTCCGCGAGGTGGGCGATGTCTTCGCGGCGTTCGGCGAGTGGCGGCAGGCGGACGGGGACCACGTTCAGGCGGTAGTACAGGTCTTCGCGGAAGCGGCCGGCGCTGATTTCGAGCGCGAGATCGCGGGCGGTGGCGGAGACGACGCGGACATCGACCTTGACCGCGCGGGTGCCACCGACGCGCTGGAAGGATTGATCGGTGAGGACGCGGAGGATTTTTCCCTGCGTGGTCAGGGGCATGTCGGCCACTTCGTCGATGAAGAGGGTGCCGCCGCTGGCGACTTCGAGCAGGCCGGGACGAATGAGTTCGCCGCCCTGCTCTTCCCCGAACAGCTCTTCCTCCACGCGTTCGGGGGCCATGCGGGCGGCCGCGAGGACGACGAAGGGGCGGTCTGCTCGGCCGGACCAGCGGTGCAGCAGGCGGGCGGCGACCTCTTTTCCGGAGCCGGCGGGGCCCTGGATGAGGACGCGGCTGCCGGTCGCGCCGACGCGCTTGATGGTGGCGCGGACGGCGTTGATGAGCTGCGAGGAGCCGGTGAGTTCGTTGTCCAGGCCGACAAGCGTTCGCAGTTCATCGACTTCGCGGCGCAGCCGTTCGGTTTCGGTGGAGCGGGCGACGGCGAGGAGAAGCTGATCGGCCTGGAAGGGTTTTTCGATGAAATCCCAGGCGCCGCGCTTGATGGCGGCGACGGCGGTGTCGAGGTTGCCGTGGCCGGAGATGATGAGGACGGGGAGCGAGGGATCCTTGGCCTTGACCGCATCGAGCAGTTCGAGGCCGTCCAGTCTGGAGCCTTGCAGCCAGATATCGAGGATGAGGAGCGCCGGGCGGCGCTCGGCAATGGCGGCCAGAGCTTCATCGGAGTTGGCGGCGGTGCGCGGGCCATAGCCCTCGTCTTCGAGGACGCCGGCGATCAGGGCGCGAATGTCGGCTTCATCGTCGACGATCAAAATGTCTAGCGGCATCAGGGGTTTGCCTCTGCATGTTCGGGGATGGGGGTGTCGGCAAGCGCGCGGTTTTGCGCCAGATCGAATTCGATGCGGGCCAGAGCGCCGCCTTGCGCGCGATTGGTCAATTCAAGACTGCCCTGATGCTCTTCGATGATGCGTTTGACGATGGCGAGGCCAAGGCCGGTGCCGCGAGGGCGGGTGGTGATGTAGGGCTCGAACAGGCGGTCGCGGAGTTCGTCGGGGATGCCGATGCCGCTATCCTCGATGGCAATGGTGAGGCGGTCTGCGCTTTCGCCAAGCGTGACGGTGATCTCGCCGGCACCACTTTCGGTTTTTGCGGCAATGGATTCCGATGCGTTCTTGATGAGGTTTGTGAAGGCCTGGCCGATCTGGCGGCGATCGCAGACGAGCGGATGCAATTGTTCGGGGGCGATGAGTTTGAAGCGGATGGCGGGTTGCGCGACTTCGGCGAGGAACAGCGCCTGGTGGGCGATTTCGGCGACATTCTCGGCGCGGAAGGTGGGGGTCGGCATGCGCGCGAAGGCGGAGAATTCGTCGACCATGCGGCGCAGGTCGCCGACCTGGCGGATGATGGTGTCGGTGAGGCCGGTGAAGGTTTCGTGATCCTGCTCGATCTTCGGGCCGAAGCGGCGCTTCAGCCGCTCGGCAGACAGGATGATGGGGGTGAGCGGATTCTTGATTTCGTGGGCGATGCGGCGGGCAACATCGGACCATGCGGCACGGCGCTGATCGGCAAGCTGTTGGGAGATATCGTCGAAGGTCAGGATATAGCTGCGAGCCTGCCCGGTGTCGGCGGCGAGGCGGACGGCAAGCGTCTGGCTTTCCTGGCCGCCTTTGGGATTGGGGCGGGTGCGCTGGATTTCGGCCGAAGCGCGGCCTTCGGCGCGGGCGGTTTGCATCAGCGTGGCCAGTTCGGGGACGGCGACGGCAAGCGGCCGGCCGGTGAGCCCGCCCTGCCCGGTGTCGAGCAGCGCCTCGGCGCTGGCGTTGGCGAGGCGGATGATGCCATCATTGTCAACCGAGAGGACCCCTGCGGAGACGCCGGAGAGGACGGCTTCGATCAGCCGGCGGCGACCGTCGGACTGGGTGTTGGCGCTGATGAGAGCGGATTGCTGGGCCTTCAGCTGGCCGGTCATGCCGTTGAAGGCGCGAGCCAGCACGGCGATTTCGTCACCCGCGCCGCTGACCTTCACCCGCGCGTCGAAATCGCCGCTGCCGACGCGCTCGGCGGCTTCGGCGAGGTCTCCGATCGGGGCAACCAGGCGGGAGGCGAGCAGGATGGCAAACCAGATGCTGACGGCAACAATCAGCAGCGAGACGATGATGAGGATGAGGTTGAAGCGCCATTGCAGTGCCCGGCTGCGCTCGGTGAGCGCCTTGTAGTCCGACAGGGCCGATTGGGTGCGCGCAACCTGCTGCAGCACGCGCGGCTCCACCTTGCGGCTGACATAGATGTAAACGGGGGTGGGGGCGGACAGGCGGACGACGGCTTCGATGCGGTCTGTGGCAGACGCCACCGCTTTTGCTTCGCCGATGCGAACCGCGGCGAGATCGATGCCGGCCAGGCGCTCGGCATTGGGGCGGCTGTCTATTCCGGTGTCGGCAAACACGATGGCGCCATCGGGGCCGGGCGAAAATACGGCCGCTTCCGACAGGTTGCGGGCGGCGACCTGAAAGGCAAGGCCATCCTGGAACGAGACGGAGGCGATGCCGAAATCGCGGGAATAGCCGCTGACGTCGCCGCCCATGGCGACGATGTCTTCGAGAATGCGGGATTTGTTTTCGTCCACATAGGCCTGTGCGACCTGGTCGGCATTGTCGAGCACGGTTTTGGCGCGATCGGAAAACCAGAACTGCACCCCGAACTGGAACAGCAGCGAGGCGAAGATGACCACAAGGATGGTGGGTGCGGCCGCGAGCGCGGCAAACAGTGCGACGAGGCGGACATGCAGCTGCGCCCCTGCCCGGCCGGCGCGGCGGTTGGCGAACAGGATGGCGACGCGGCGGGCGATGAGGAGGAGGAGCGCGAGCAGCGGCAGCAGGTTGGCGACCAGCAGAAGGGTGATCGTCTCCGGGCTGAAACCGGTGGCCGGCGCGCTCTGGCCGGTGAGCACGGCATAGGAGACGAGCCCGAGGATGAGGGCGATGGCGGCAAAGGCGATCTCGAGGCCGGGAAAGCGATCCGGGCTGCCGGCCCAGCGGGTGAAGCGGCGACGCACGTGGCGCATGCGGATGGAGGTGCGCTGGCGCAGCGATTGGGAAGCGGTCGCTTGCAGGCGGTCCATTTCAACAGCTGTAGCAAAGCAGCGTGGCAGAAGGAACACAGTTTTGCGCGCGGTGTGGCTGTAATGCGACGGTTGGATGCTGATACGCCGCAACACTGTTTGGCAACCGGTGTAAATGGCACTTTACGCTCTGGCTTCATGCATCGTGACGGTGGTTCAGCAACTTGCTATCCGTCAGGCCCGAAAAGCTCACCAGGCCCAGGCCCGCTTTCGGGTATCTCAACCCGGGCGGCGACGGTCCATCGGGTCGACGTTTCGGGTGTTGAGCATTTTCCGCAGCGTGTTGCGGTTCACGCCGAGCAGTTTTGCGGCTTTGAGCTGGTTGCCGGCGGTCAGGTCGAGGGCGGTTTCCAGCAGCGGGCGTTCGAAATCGGCGAGCAGCCGGTCATAAAGCCCGTCGGCAGGCGCAGGGTTGGTGGCGATGTTGGCGGCGAGCCAGGCGGCGATGAGGGATTCGAGGCTGCTTCCGTGGCTTATCGGGCGCAGCGTGGGGGCGCCGGTTTCGAAGCCTTCGCTGTCGGCGCGCGCAATCCACAGTTCGGCAGCAGCGGCGGTGATGTCTTCGTCGCGGGCCAGGGCGGCCAGCCGTCGCATGGCGTTTTCCAGTTCGCGCACATTGCCGGGCCAGGGCTGGCCTTGCAGCCAGGCGATTGCGGACGCATCGAGCACTTTGCGCGGCAGGCCTTCGGCGACGCAGCGCGCCAGGAAATGGTTGGCAAGTTCGGGGATGTCTTCGCGGCGGGAACGCAGCGGCGGCAGGCGGACTGGCACGACGTTCAGACGATAATAGAGGTCTTCGCGGAACAGGCCGGAATCGATGAGCCGTTTCAGGTCCTTGTGGGTGGCGGCTATAATCCGCACGTCGGCTTTCAGGGATCGGGTGCCGCCGACCGTGCTGTATTCGCCGGATTGCAGCACGCGCAGCAGGCGGGTCTGCGCGTCCATCGGCATGTCGCCGATTTCATCCAGAAACAGCGTGCCACCCTGGGCCTGTTCGAAGCGGCCGGTGCTGCGACTGGCGGCCCCCGTGAAGGCACCGCGCTCGTGCCCGAACAGCTCCGTTTCGATCAGCTCGCGCGGAATTGCGGCCATGTTGATGGCAACAAACGGCCCGGTGCGGCGGGGCCCGAGATCGTGCAGCGCGCGGGCGACAAGCTCTTTTCCGGTACCGGATTCGCCAAGCACCATAACGGTCAGATCGGTGGGGACGACGCGCGCGAGCGTGCGGTACACATCCTGCATCGGCGCTGAGCGCCCGATCATCGGCATCGGATCGCCCGAAGGTTCAACCGGCCGCGACTTGGCCCCGCGCGATCCCTGCAACGCACTCTGCACCGAATGCGTCAACTCGTTCAGATCGAAAGGCTTCGGCAGATAATCGAAAGCACCCTGCTCGGTGGCCTTCACCGCCGTGCTCAGCGTGTTCTGCGCACTCATCACGATGATCGGCAAGCCGGGCCGCCGGGCGGCAACGAGCGGGATCATGTCCAGCCCGTTGGCATCGGGAAGCAGAACATCGGTTATCAGAACATCGCCGACGCCTTCCTCGATCAGCTTCCAGAGGCCGGCGGCGCTGTCTGTGGTGCGCACGCTGTGCCCGGCCCGCAGCAGCGCCTGGCGAACGACGGTGCGGATGCCCGCATCATCGTCTACCACGAGGATGGTGCCAGCCATCATGGGCGAGCGACCGGCAGCAGCACCCGGAAAATCGTCCGGCCGTCCCGCCTGTCGTATTCGATGACCCCGCCATGGTCGCCGACCACCTTGGCCACCAGCGCCAGGCCAAGCCCGGTGCCATGCCGCTTGGCGCTGACGAACGGCTCGAACAGATGGTCGGCGATATGTGCCGGGGCTCCAGCCCCTTCGTCGATCACGCAAACTTCCAACGGCAGCGACACGCTGCGCTCGGAGCCGGGCTGGCGCACGTGAAAGCCCTGTCGAAAGGCGGTCGTCAAAGTGATTTTCCCTTGCGGTGAGGATGCTTCCACGGCGTTCTTCACAAGATTGAGGAAG
Source organism: Sphingomonadales bacterium (assembly GCA_038217965.1). GTDB lineage: Bacteria > Pseudomonadota > Alphaproteobacteria > Sphingomonadales > Sphingomonadaceae > Sandaracinobacteroides. The sequence goes on from JBBRKH010000155.1 coordinate 5,762, forward strand.
GCCTGGATCAGCGCATCATGCTCCCCCATCACCAGTGGAAGGGAGGGATCATAGCGTTCGTGGAAGCTGAAGCCGGCGCCAAAGCCGGCTGCGGCAAGCTTGCGGACATGGCTCAGCACCGCGTGAATATTCTCCGGCGCCA
>JBBRKH010000156.1:0-5779 GCA_038217965.1 Sphingomonadales bacterium
CGGTTTCTGGCGCAGGAACTGAAACAGACAGAACTAGCAGCAGATACCAACAAACAAGAGCGTGTGAGAGCGGGAGACTGCTCTGCCACAAGGGGTCAAGAGACGGCAATGCAGGAAAAAATGCGGCACGTGGCGACCCGTGCGTCATTCCTCATGGCGTCTGTTCTCCCCGAACGGCGGATCGAAATCGTCAGCCCGAACGCAATACGCTCGATCAGCATCGGGACTCGCGAACAGCTTATGGGCCTTGCAACTGCCACCATGATCGCCGGATGGCTCACCGCAGGCACCGTGAACATGGTGTCGGCAGACGCCATGGCCGATCGGAAGGCAGAGGCCGAACTGGTTCGCATGACGGCGCAGGTTCAGGCCCTGAAAGCCGATACCGCTGCCCTCAAGGGCTCGGTCGCCACAACCGCCGAGCGCATCGAAGCGCGCCAGCGCTTCTTGGATGCCCTGCTGACCGGCAAGGCAAAGGGCGGCGATCTTGCGGTCCTGTTGCCCCGCAACAGCCGGAAGGTGTCCGCGGAGCTTGCCGCCGAAGCGGGCGTGCTTGCCCCCTTCGCGGTGCTCGAACAAAAGCAGATGGCGATGGTCAGCAAGGCGGCTGCAACCGCCGAGACGCGGCTGCGCGATGCCGAAGCGCTGATCGGCAGGCTCGGCCTCAATCCTTCGCGCTTCGTCTCGCAAAGTCACAGCCGGATCGCCGTTGGCGGGCCTTATGTACCAGCCAGCCCCAATCTCTCGGCTGGCGATGCGCCGGGTGCCGATCCACGCTTTGCCGAACTGTTCATCAACTGGCAGCGAGTTGGCCAGATCGAGGAGGCAATGGCCTCCATTCCCGGCTTTGTGCCGGCGCGCAATTTCACCTTCACCTCCGGCTACGGCTTTCGCTACGATCCGTTCAGCGGGCGCGGCGCACAGCATGGCGGCATCGACATGGCCGGTGCCCACGGCGAACCGATCCTTGCCAGCGCGAGCGGTCGCGTCATACGCTCCGAACGCTTTGGCGGTTATGGCAATTGCGTGGACATCGATCACGGCAAGGGCATCGTCACCCGTTACGGCCATCTCTCCTCCATCATGGTCAGCGTCGGCGACCGGGTGACCGTCGGCCAGAAGATCGGCGGCATGGGATCCACCGGCCGCTCCACGGGCACCCATCTGCACTTCGAAGTTCGCATCGATGGCAAGCCGGTCAATCCGCGGCCCTTCCTGGAAGCCTCCTCCTACATATTGGCGTTCCAGCAATCCCCCGTCGGCCCGCAGCTTTCCAGCATTCAGTAGCTGCGCCCTTGCGCCGGCCGTTGCCGCCGCCTACTTCTGTTCGCATGTCTGAAATCTCTCTCTCTGCTGCCGCCGCCGCGCGCGTCGCGGCAATCTCCGCCCGCAAAGGCAGCGATGCGCCCCGTTTGCGGCTGTCCGTCGATGGCGGCGGATGCGCTGGCTTCCAGTACCGGTTCGAGCTGGCCGACGCGCCCGGCGAGGACGACCTTGAGGTGACAACCGATGGCGTTGCCCTGGTGATCGACAGCGTTAGCCTGCCATTCGTCGAGGGTGCGATCGTCGACTATGTCGAAAATCTGGGCGGCGCGTCGTTCCAGGTGCGCAACCCCAATGCTGCATCCAACTGCGGCTGCGGCACTTCCTTCTCGGTGTGAACACCGCTGCCAGCCCGCGCAGCCTGAAGGTCGCGACATACAATGTGAACGGCATCGGCGCGCGCCTGCCCCGCCTGCTGGACTGGCTGGCCGCAGCCAGCCCCGACATCGTGGGCTTGCAGGAAATCAAGACGGAGGCTGCGCGATTTCCCTTCGATGCCGTCCGCGAAGCCGGCTATCATGCGCTCGTGCATGGCCAGAAAGGCTTCAACGGCGTTGCCATCCTGTCGAAGGAGCCCGCCGTGGAAATGTCCCGAGCCCTGCCGGGAGACGACGAAGACATGCAGTCGCGCTGGATCGAGGCGCACGTTTCGGGCATGCACTTCGGCTGCCTCTATCTGCCAAACGGCAACCCGCAGCCGGGGCCCAAATTCGCGTACAAACTCGGCTGGATGGCAAGGCTGAACGCGCGGGCCGCAGCGCTGCTGGCATCCGAGGCGCCGGTCATCCTGGCCGGCGACTACAATGTCTGCCCGCTGGACACGGATCTCGCCCGACCGGACACGATGCGCGACGACGCGCTGGTGCAGCCGGAATCGCGCGCGGCTTTTCGCGCGCTGGCGGCGCAAGGCTGGACAGACGCCATTCGCGCCCGCCACCCGCACGCCGACATCTACAGCTACTGGGATTATCAGGCCGGCGCCTGGCAGAAGAACTGGGGCTTGCGGATAGACCATCTGATGCTTTCGCCAGCGGCTGCAGACCGCCTGACAGACGCCGGCGTGGACCGCTCGGTGCGCGGCGAAGAGCGCGCCAGCGATCATGTTCCAGCCTGGGTGACGCTCTCAGTCTGACGGCCGCCTATCCGATCCCGTTCGCCATCCGCGCCGCTACCTGCACGAGATTGGCAGTTGAGGCATCGAACCCGCGGTCGTCGCCATTACTCAGGGCATTGGCGGTCGCCTTGCCCAGCTCCACACCCCATTGGTCGAACGGATTGAGGCCCATCAACACGGCCGCGCAGAACGTTCGCGCCTCGTAGTAGGCCAGCAGCGCACCCATTCGATCCGGCGTCAGGCGGTCGATCAGCACCGTGCTGGAGCCGCGGTTGCCGGGGAAGGATCGCGCACCGGCCAGCGCCGGGTCGCCTTTCGCCTCGGCCAGTGTCTCCGCTGCCGTTCGGCCGCGCATCAGCGCCGCCGACTGTGCAAAGCAGTTTGCCAGCAGCAGCTTGTGGTGAACCGCCGCAAGCGCGTGGCCGGGCGTTGCAACCGCGAGAAACTCCACCGGATCGCTGTGCGTGCCCTGATGGAGCAGCTGAAACACCGCGTGCTGCGCATCGGTGCCAGTGCCGCCCCAGGTGATCGCAGCGGTTGCAAACGGCAGCGGCCGACCATCGCGGCTCACGGATTTGCCGTTGGATTCCATCTCCAGCTGCTGCAGATAGGCAGGCAGCAGCCGCAGCCGCTCGTCATAGGCAAATACGGCGCGCGTCGCCTTGTGCGTGAAGCAGGCCGCCCACACATCGGCCATCGCGGCCACAACCGGCGCATTGCGCAGCAGCCCGGCCGACAGAAAATGCCTGTCCATGGCATGTGCACCGTCCAGCAGTGCTTCGAAGCTTGCCCAACCGCACCGCAGTGCCAGCGGCAGGCCAACCGCGCTCCAGACCGAGTATCGACCACCGATGGTCTCGGAAAAACCGAGTATGCGATCGCCCGACACGCCGACGGCCGCTGCCCGCTCCGGCGCTGCAGTCACGGCGATCACCCGGCCCCACCCATCTTCGACACCCGATGCTGCAAGCCATGCAAGCGCGCTCTGCAGATTGGTGAGTGTCTCCTGCGTCGTGAAGGTTTTGGAGACCGCTACGATCATGGTCGTCGCGGGATTGCAGGCAGCGATGGCGCGGGCCAGCGCCACCCCGTCAATGTTTGCCACGACATGCACATCGGGACCATCACCCTGCCCGCCCAGCGCATCCAGCAACAGGTGCGGCCCCAGCGCCGATCCGCCGATGCCGATATGGATCAGATGCTCGACCACGCCGAACGTTCCGCCCCGCAGCTGTTCGACGAGCCGGCGCATGGGCCGGTGCAGACCGCGCTCGGCGGGATCGCGCAGCTGCATGTGTGTTGCAGCGCGGTCTTCGGACCCGTTCACGACTTCGCCGGCGGCAAGTCTGGCGCGCCAGCCATTCAGCCCGGCCACCCTCGCCAGTTCGGCAAGCGCCGTGAAGTGCGGCACCGAAAGCGGCAGCTTGGAAAAGTCGAAGTGCAGCCCGCCCTCGTCGATGGTCATCCCCGCCAGGCGTTCCGGCTCGGCGAGAAACAGCGCCGGCAGCTGCGGCGTGCCGGCGCGGGCGAGGTCGGCAAGCGCGCCCCAGGCAGCGGTCTGATGCGGAAGCGGGTCGGCTGTCATGCCGGCGGGCTTAGCCGGTGTCGCGGCAGCTGTCATGTGGAGCGGCAGACTTGACAGCATCGGGCCAAAAGGCCACCCGCTCGCGCCTGATGGCGAGCGCAAATCCAGCACCAGCGGAGCCGATCCTGGCAATCGACGCCGCCCGTCAGGCCTACCAAGCAAGCGGCGATGCACTGGCCCGGACATTTGGGCACAGCCTGAAACTGGTGCTTGCGGCAGTGCTTATTGCGCTTTTCGTGCGGGTGTTTCTTGTGCAGCCGTTCAGCATTCCGTCGCGCTCGATGGCGCCCCTGCTTGAAGCCGGCGATTTCGTGGCCGTCGACAAGACCGCCTATGGCTGGTCGCGCGCCGCTTTGCCTTTTCAGCCCGACAAGGCCTTGCTGCCGGGCGAGCCCTTTCTGGGCATCGACATCCCGATCGTCGAAGACTTCCTGGCCGCCATTCCCGAGCGGTTTGCGCCTGCCAGGCCCGCTGCCGGCGATGTTGTCGTGTTCATGGGTCCGCAGGCGGCGACTGGGGCACGGGTGGATTATGTTAAGCGGATTATCGCCCGCGGTGGCGATCGCATCGGCATGGAGCGCGGGCGGGCAATCCTGAATGGCAGGGCGCTGCCGTGCGAACCGGTTGGAGACCGCCTCTGCCGTGAAACGCTGCCCGATGGCGCCAGCCATGTGGTACACGAAACCGGGCGGGGCAGATTGGCCGACTTTGCCGAAGTGCGGGTGCCGGACGGACATTACTTCATGCTTGGAGACAACCGCGACGACAGTGCCGACAGCCGCCTTTCGCCGGCGCAAGGCGGGGTCGGGCTGGTGCCGGATGCCATGATCGTTGGCCGGGCGCGGCACATTTTCTTTTCGCTCGGCAGCGATGGCGTCCGCTGGCACCGCATCGGGCAGGCAGCGCATTAGTGGCCAGCGCTGCAGACTGGGCGCGGGACACGCTTGCGGTCACCCTGCGCGATCCGCACCTTCTCGAGCGGGCACTTACACACAAGAGTGCCGGCACCGACAATTTCGAGCGGCTGGAGTTTCTTGGCGATCGCGTGCTGGGCAGCAGCATCGCGGCATGGCTTTACGAAACCTTTCCGGCAGAGTCGGAAGGCAAGCTGACCCGCCGCTTTGCCAAGCTGGTCAGCCGGGAAACCTGTGCAACGATTGCCCGCTCACTCGGCATTCCGCAGCAGGTTCGGCTTGGGGCCCAGGCACGCAGCGATGGCGGCACCGAATCCGACAACATCCTGGGTGATGTGATGGAGGCGCTGATCGGCGCCATCTGGCTGGATCAGGGAGACCGGGCGGCATCCGATTTTGTTCGTCGTGCATGGGCGAGCCAGCTGTCGTCGGCCGGGCAGGCGCCGAAGCATCCGAAATCCGCAGTGCAGGAATGGGCAGCGGCGAAAAATCTGAAAGACCCGGTCTACGAGCTGCTGAAGCGCTCGGGCCCGCATCATGCGCCGCAGTTTCATGTTGCGTTGACGGTTGCCCCGCATGCGGCGGTGGAAGCCACGGGGAATTCCAAGCAGGATGCCGAAACGCAGGCCGCGCAGACGTTTCTGGAGATGATCGGTGAATGACACGACGCGATGCGGGGTCGTCGCGCTGATCGGCGCGCCAAATGCCGGCAAATCCACGCTGACAAATGCGCTGGTCGGGCAGAAGGTGGCTATCGTGTCTCCCAAGGTGCAGACTACGCGGGTCAGTCTGATGGGGGTGGCGATGGAAGGCCGCGCCCAGCTGCTGTTGCAGGACACACCG